>NZ_JASCPK010000023.1:0-59083 GCF_029959385.1 Pseudomonas sp. PS01303 | reverse complement strand
ACGAAGCATTCTTTATCGGCGCTTTGGTGGAAGGGGTGGGGCCGATGTCTCCCACAGTCTGTACTGGGCTAACAGTCAGAAGCTGGCTTTTGGTCCCACCCACCCCTTCGAGTCCTACCATACAAGCTAGCCTGCTGGCGAAAGCGGCCTGAAATTCCCCTCAGTCCCCATCCATCACCCACAAAAAAGCCACCTCCCGGTGGCTTCTCTCGTTACTTCTTCAATCAGTCGTAAATCACTTTCTTCTTCCAGTCCGCATCCGCCTCTACATCTTTCAAACCTGTGGTCAGTTGGTTCTCTTCACCTTCCACGGGTGCAATTTTGTCCATGACCTGGGCGTTGGCGCGGGCGAGCAGTTTTTCCAGGTATTGCAGTTGTTCGGCGTAGGCCTGCGGGTCTTGTTGTTTGCGCAGGTATTGCACGCCGCGTTCGAAGGCGAGGCGGGCTTGGCCGGGTTGGTTTTGTTGCAGGGATTGTTGGCCGAGGTTGTTGAAGAATTCGATGTGCAGCAGTACGAGGATGTGGCGGACTTCGCGGATCCACTGTTTGGCTTCGTTCGGTGGCAGGAAGCCGTCGTGGGCGGCGCGGGTGATTTGGCCGTGCAGGGCTTCAAGCAGGAAGCGCACGTCTTTGGCTTTGGCTTCGGTCAGGATCGGTGCCGGCGGGTTGTTGACCGGGATCGATTCGCCCTGGGCGACCAGTGCGCTGAGTTCGCTGATGCGCGCTTTGGTGGTGGCACTGGTTTTTTCCAGGTTGAGCAGGCGCTGGCAGACGTTGAGTTCCAGTCGGGTCAGCAACAGTTTGAGCGCAGGGGTCATGAACTGGCCGGGAAAGGTCTCGGTCAGTTCGCCGCAGCGGCGCAGGCGGTCGTTGAGTTCGACCTTGGTGCGGGCCTTCTCCAGTTTGTTGTTTTCCACCACATGGTTCATGTAGCCAATGGCGATCAGAATTGCGATCCCGGCTACGACTAGCAGGGTGATCATGAGTGGTGTCACCGGTAAGACCTCTTTATAGGGTTCACTTGCGAGTTCAGTGGCTCGGCATTCAGGTGGCTGCCGCTGCTCGACGCGTTGGATCGGTAGCTTGTGTCTGTATCGGCCACGCACTGCTTAGATGAATGCTGGCGCGGTAAGCGCATAAGGCCATCACTGTGCGGTGGACTATAACGCCTTGGCGTGTGGCGGAATATAGGCGTCAATCGTCGGGCGACGGAAAAGCCTGATTGACTTGGTAAAGCAGGTCGAAGTCATTGATTTAAATAAATTTATATCAAGGGGTTGACGACCCCTTAATCCATCCATAGAATGCGCGCCACTTACAGCGTAAAGCACACAGCGAAACGCGGTAGGGAGTGAAGTTGTAGCGTGTCCCCTTCGTCTAGTGGCCTAGGACACCGCCCTTTCACGGCGGTAACAGGGGTTCGAGTCCCCTAGGGGACGCCATTGCGGGAATAGCTCAGTTGGTAGAGCACGACCTTGCCAAGGTCGGGGTCGCGAGTTCGAGTCTCGTTTCCCGCTCCATTTTTAAACAGCAGTGCTTTCGGGCGGTGCTGAGTGAAACCAGAACCAAGTCTTCGGATGCGGATCTGGACACCGAAACACACACCATGTGTTCCGGGTAGCGTGTCCCCTTCGTCTAGTGGCCTAGGACACCGCCCTTTCACGGCGGTAACAGGGGTTCGAGTCCCCTAGGGGACGCCATTTGCGGGAATAGCTCAGTTGGTAGAGCACGACCTTGCCAAGGTCGGGGTCGCGAGTTCGAGTCTCGTTTCCCGCTCCAAATTCTAGAAACGCCGCTCAGTGAGCGGCGTTTTTATTAGTGAAAGTTGTAGCCTGTGTCCCCTTCGTCTAGTGGCCTAGGACACCGCCCTTTCACGGCGGTAACAGGGGTTCGAGTCCCCTAGGGGACGCCATTGCGGGAATAGCTCAGTTGGTAGAGCACGACCTTGCCAAGGTCGGGGTCGCGAGTTCGAGTCTCGTTTCCCGCTCCATATTCAACAAAAACGCCGATCAGTGATGATCGGCGTTTTTGTTTGTGCGCGATTTATCGTCGCCCATAAAAAAGGACCTTTACGGTCCTTTTTTTGTTTCCGTTACAGCTTCGGCAGTTGCCCGATGCGCCCCATCATTTCGGTGACGATCTGCAGATCCAGCAAGAACTGGTCAACGGTCTTGAACTCGCCATCGGTGTGCCCGGTGTATTTCACCTCGGGACGCGCCAGACCAAACTGCACGCCATTCGGCAATTCATGCACCGACGTCGCGCCGGCAGAGGTGCCGAACTCGTGTTTCATGCCAAGGTTTTCCGTCGACACTGCCAGCAATGCCTTGACCCATTCGCCTTCAGGGTTGCGGTACATCGGTTCGGCGATCGAGTAATCGAACGTCACGGCGACGTGGGTTTTCTTCGTCCACGCGCTCAGCTTGTCAGCAATTTCAGCCTTGAGTTTTTCTGGCGATTTGCCCTTCGGCACGCGCAGATTGACCGCCAGTTTGAAGGCTTTGTCGTTCTCACCAACGTAGGTCAAAGAAGTGGTCAGCGGGCCCATGAAGCTGTCGGCGAAACCGACTTTCAAGGTGTTGCCCAGATAATCCAGGCCCCAGTTGTCAGCGGCATAACGCGCGGCGTCGGTGAATTGATTGTGCTTGAGGGCGACTTTGCCGTTCAGGCTATTGATGAACACCAGCATGCGCGCCACCGGGTTCACGCCGGACTCTGGCTCGGAGGAGTGCGCAGAAACACCGGTCACCGTCAGTTTGACGTCTTTGCCGTCAACCTTGGCCGCCACTTCGAAGTTGCCGCCGTTGTTTTTGGCGAACTCATTGCCGGCCTTTTGCAGACTCGCCGCCAGTTCGGCAGGTTTGTCCGTCACCAACGTCACGACGGAGGCCGATGGAATCTGGTTGGTCGCCAAGCCGCCGGTCATCGAAGTGATTTCCGCACCTTTGCCTTCAGCTTTGCGCTTGGCGAAGTTGGCCATCACGGTGCCGTAACCTTTCTCGGCAATTACCACCGGGTAACCGCCATCCAGCGCCATGTTGTAGGCCGGCGTCGGGTTGTGTTCGAAGTAGTAAGGGATCGCGTCGCCGGTGGTCTCTTCGGTGGTGTCGACTAGCAGCTTGAAGTTGCGTGCCAGTGGCAGCTTTTCTTCTTTGATGACTTTCATCGCGTACATGGCGACGACGATGCCGTTCTTGTCATCCTCGGTGCCGCGACCGTACATGCGATCGCCGATCAGCGTGACCTTGAACGGATCGAGTTTGGTGCCGTCCTTGAGCACCCAGTTTTCCGGAGTGACCGGCACCACGTCGGCGTGCGCGTGAATGCCGACGACTTCATCGCCCTGGCCTTCCAGCGAAATCTCGTAAACGCGGTTATCGACGTTGCGGAAATTCAGGTTGAAAGATTCGGCCAGGCTCTTGATCTTGGCAGCGATCTTGATGAACTCAGGGTTGTCGTGCTGTGCCACACCTTCCTTCTGGAAGGTCGGAATCTCGACCAGTTCGCGCAGGGTTTCCAGCGCGGCTTTGCCGTACTTCACGCGGGTGTAAATGCCTAGCAGACGATGAATCTCGTTCTGCTGCTCAGCGTTCAGGGTTTTGTTGTCGAGGAAAGCGCTGATGGCCGGGCCGAGGTTGTCGGTTTTAGCGATGTCGCTTTTGGCCAGACTGCCCAGAAACTCGCGAAAATCCGTGACGGTTTTGGCGTCGAAGGATTTCAGGATGACCGCGCTCTGCTCTGGGGTGATGTTGGCTTGAGCGGCGGTGGTGAACGAGGCGAGGCTGGCCAGCATCAGGGTAGCGGCGGCCAGTTGCTTGAGGGAAAAGTCCATTACGGAGGCATTCCTTTGCAGGCGGTTAATGAGATGTTGCCGACGGGTGTGTCAGAAACATTTCGCAAACTAACACTGCAAGCACCTGCCGTGGGAGGCTCTAAACGGGATGTGTCGCACAGAACTGCAAAAGAGGCGCACAAATGAAAAAGTCCCGGCAGGCATCGCCGGGACTTTTTTTGCATTACATGGAGAGCATCAAGCGCCCGGCGAACAGAATCAAAATCACCCCCATGCTGCGTTCGAACCAGTGGCCCATGCGCATAAACAGCACGCGCACTTTGTTGCTGGAGAAGAACAGCGCGACGATGACAAACCACAGCGCGTTTACAAAACACATCCACAAACCATAGAAGGCCTGGATTTGCAGGGGCGTGCTGGCGCTGATGATCGTGGTGAAGATCGCCAGGAAAAACAGGGTTGCTTTGGGATTGGTCGCATTGGTCAGAAAACCGGTGCTGAACGCTTTGAACAAAGACTGTTCAACCAGTGGTTCCTCGGCCGTTTTTTCTCCTTCCAGTGCTGTCTTCGGTTTGCTGCGAATCAGGCTGACACCGAGGTACAAAATGTAAGCACCACCAACCACTTTGGCCACGGTCAGCAACCACGGCGTGGTGTGCATCAGCGCGCCGACCCCAAGCAACGTGTACAGCACGTGCACGGAAATCCCCGCACCAATGCCCAGCGCCGTGCAGATCCCCACCAGTCGCCCGAAGCGCACGCTCTGGCGGATGGTCACCGCGAAATCAGGGCCGGGAGCGACCACGGCAAGGAAGTGAATGGTGGCCAGCGCCAGAAACTCGCCCAGGTAATTCGAATACATCTCAGCTCCAGAAAGTCAGGGGTGAAGCATTGCCGCGATAGCCGACAAAGAAGGAAAGGCTCAAACGCGGATCGGCCACGCCCGGGGTCACCGAGTGCATGCAGCGCGAATTGAACATGATGAAATCGCCGGGTTCGGGGCGTACCTCAAGGGCTGGGCGGCCTAACAGCGCCGGGTCGATGCCGTAGCTGTCGCCGCGCATTTCGTCGAACTGATCCGGCGTGATGTCGTCGTCCCACATCTGCAAGGCGCCGCCCTCGGTGGGCATGTTCAGGTACACGTTGCAGGCAAATTGCGCATCGAGGCTGCGCGCCTGAAAACTGTCCGGGGCGTCCTTGGCGAAAATGTCGTGGTGGGCGAGAAAGCACACGCCGGGCTTCACCACGCGCGACAGGCCGACGTACATTTTGCGACCGTAGAGGTTTTCCAGATGCGCACCGGCCGGCCAGGATTCGTCGAGCATGCAGCGCAGCGTGTCGACCGGCGAGGAGTAGGGCGCGCAGCGATGGCGTAGTTCGGCGATGTTGCGGGTGGCGAGTTCGAAGTAGTCCTCGATCAGCATCGGCTGATTTTCTGCCTCGTAAAACGCCATGCCGATTCGGCCGATACTCGGCGCGTTGATGTAGCCCTCATAGCCCGGGGCGAGAATCTTGTCGCCAATTTCGATCGCCAGCGGCTTGGGCAAAAAGCCTTTGACGCGGATGGCGAGGACTTCTTCGTTGGCCAGTTTTTTTATGCACGTCTCATCGAGACGCTCGACGTCTAGCATCATTTTATTTTAGGTCCATCTATCGATAGTCAACGGAACCGGCGAGTGCGGTTCCACGGCGTCGGGCGCTGCGCGGCGGCAGCGCCCGAAATGCTCAATCCACGCTGTAGTGGACGGACAGCGTGCCCTTCTTCTGCGAGAGGGACGCGATCGTGACTGTGCCCAGATCCTTCAGGCTACGTACGTGGGTGCCGCCGCAACCGTAGGCTGGCAGCTCACCGAAACTGATTTCCCGTGCGCCTTCGCGCAGCGAGGTAAGGCGTGGCAGATCGTGCTCGATCCACTGGCCGACGCCGTATTGAACGGTCTCGGCATCGACATCCTGGGCGACATCGCTCGGTTTGAATTGCACTCGGCCTTCGTCCGGCCAGTGATGCGCCTTGATCGGTGTCCAGCCCATTGCCTGGACGAAATGACCGATCAGGTGCCCGGCCGAATGCATGCGTGTGTTGAAGCGGCGGCGATCTTCGTCGACGCGGATACAAGTCATGCCGAGCGGTACCGGGCGATCAACGAAATGCACGATGCGCTCTGGCTCCTGCACCACGCGCAGCACCTGGCCTTCGCCGATCCAGCCGGTATCGCAAGGCTGACCACCGCCCTGTGGGTGAAACAGGGTGGCACGGAGCACAACGGCATATTCGTTTTCGTGGGGTGTGCAGTCGAGGACTTCCACGTTGGCCTTGAGGTCATCACTGTGGAAAAACAGGCGAAGCGTCATGTTTCAGGCCTTATTAAAGTTCTGTTTTTATTATATGAATCGTGCAATAACGTGATAATCCATCCAAACATCAAAGGACTTGTGCGCTGTGAGCATCAATCTGCCGCTACCGCTGCTCGGTGAAATGGCGATTTTCGTGAAGGTCGTGGAGACCGGCAGCTTCTCTGAAGCGGCTCGCCAACTGGGCTCTTCGCCGTCGGCGGTCAGTCGCAGCATCTCGCGGTTGGAGAAAGCCTTGGCCACGCGCTTGTTGCAGCGCACCACGCGCAAACTGCGCTTGAGCGATGGCGGCGAAGAAGTGTTCAAGCGCTGTCAGGAGATGGTCAGCGCGGCCAAGTCGGTGATGGAAATCAGCGGCCAGTTCACCCACGAAGCGGAAGGGCTGGTGCGCGTCAGCGTGCCGAAAGCGGTGGGGCGCTTTGTGATTCATCCGCACATGCCGGAGTTTCTGCGGCGCTATCCCAAAGTCGATGTCGAGTTATTGCTGGAGGATCGGCAGGTCGATCTGATCGACGATCATGTAGATCTGGCCATCCGCATCACCGATCGGCCGCCGGCGGGGTTGGTCGGACGTCAATTACTGACCATCGACCATATGCTCTGCGCCACGCCGCAATACCTCGCCGAACACGGCACACCCACACATCCGCATGACCTGCTCAATCACAGCTGTATTTATCTGGGCGAAACCCCGAGCGATGCGCGCTGGAAATTCAAGAAGGGCAGCAAAGCAGTGACGGTCGGCGTGCGTGGTCGCTATGCCGCCAATCACACTGGCGTGCGACTGGGCGCGGTGTTGCAGCACATCGGCATTGGCAGCCTGCCGTACTTCACTGCGCGTTATGCGTTGGAGCAGAAGTTGGTGGTGCAGGTGTTGCCGGACTGGACGTTCCTTGCTTCGTATCACGGTGGGCTGTGGCTGTTGCATTCGCCCACGCGGTATCTGCCGCCGAAGCTGCGGGTGCTTATCGATTTTCTGGTGGAGTGTCTGGAGAAGGAACCGACCCTGAGCAAGCCGGGGAAGGTGGGCAATGCGAGTAACGCCGCGATGGCGTATGAACTGCCTGAAAGCGAAGGGTTGTTGTAGCGCAAAAGCAAAAGATCGCAGCCTTCGGCAGCTCCTACAGGGCGATTGCGTAATTCCCCTGTAGGAGCTGCCGAAGGCTGCGATCTTTTGATCTTCAACCAATCTATTTGATCAGTGCTTGCTGTCCTGAGCAGACATCGCCAGCAACTGCTTTTCCTGATTCCAGTCGAACGGTTCGTCATTCTGTTCAGCTTCGAAACGACGTTCTTCCAGCGCCTGATACAAGTCGATTTCTTCATCGGCCAGGTAATGCAGGCAGTCACCGGCGAAGAACCACAGCAAATCCCGCGGGATCAGGTGGGCAATTTGCGGATAACGGCTAATCACTTGAGTCAGGATGTCCTGGCCCAGGTATTGGCTTTCGATCGGATCGATCGGCAACGAAGCGAGCAGTTCGTCGAAACGCTCCAGAAACAAGGCATGGCTTTCTTCGGGAACCTGTTCGGCCTCACCTACGGCGACCAGGATACTGCGCAGGTGGTCGAGCAACACAAGATGATCGGCAACGACGTTGGACACGAGATAAGTCCTCAAGAGCAAAACGGGCGCGGGAGTATAAAGCTCCTGTGCCCGCTTGGACATGGGTCTCAGGATCAGCGGACTTTGCCCTCTGCCTGTTTCAGCTCTTCTTTGTCGAAATCATCGACATCAATCACCTTGCGGCGCGCCGCTTCGGCATCGCGCAAGCTCTGCGCTTCCACTGCTTGCAACACGCCAGCCTCCAGTGCCGCATCGATCGCGTGTTCGCCGGCGACCGGCTTGACCTGACCGCTTTTCAGCGACGCATGCAGCTTTTTATGCAGCGGTTGCGCAGCCGTCAGCAGATCGCTGGCGTGTTGCAACGCACCGACCGCGTCGTCCGGCGACTGTGGGCGATAGCAACCGGCGAGCAGTTCTTCCAGCGCCGGATCACCTTTCGCCCGACCAATCACGCCAGCCACTTCGGCCCCGAGTTTGTCCGACGGGCCTTTGTGACGACGGCCAAACGGGAAGACGATGACGCGCAGCAGGCAACCGAAGACCTTGTTCGGGAAGTTGCGCAGCAACTCGTCCATGGCGCGTTCCGCCTGGCCGAGGCTTTCTTCCATGGCCCAGCGGAACAGGGGCTCCATGTACGCCGGCGAATCCAGATCGTGATATCGCTTGAGCGCAGCGGAGGCCAGATACAGGTTGCTCAACACATCACCCAGACGTGCCGACAGACGTTCGCGACGTTTCAGCTCGCCACCGAGCAGCATCATGCTGAAGTCGGCGAGCATCGCAAAGGCTGCAGCCTGACGGTTAAGCGCGCGGAAGTAGCCTTGGCTGATCTTGTCGCCCGGCGCATGTTCGAAGTGGCCGAAACCAAGGTTCAGCACCAGTGTGCTGGCGGCGTTGCTCACGGCAAAACCGATGTGCTTGAGCAGCAGGCCGTCGAACTCTTTCAGCGCCTGATCCTTGTCCTCGCGACCGGCGAGGGCCATTTCCTTGAGCACGAACGGATGGCAGCGAATCGCGCCCTGACCGAAGATCATCAGGTTGCGTGACAGGATGTTCGCGCCTTCCACGGTGATGAAGATCGGCGCACCGTTCCAACTGCGCCCCAGGTAATTGTTCGGGCCCATGATGATCGCCTTGCCGCCGTGGACATCCATGGCGTGGCTGATGCATTCGCGGCCGCGTTCGGTAAGGTGGTACTTGAGAATCGCCGACAGTACTGAAGGCTTCTCGCCGAGATCCACCGCGTTGGCGGTGAGCATCCGCGCCGCGTCCATCATCCACGCGTTACCGCCGATGCGCGCCATCGCTTCCTGAATACCTTCGAACGCCGACAGCGGCACGTTGAACTGCTCACGAATCTGCGCGTACTGGCCGGTGACCAGACTGGTGAATTTCGCCGCACCGGTACCCACCGCTGGCAGCGAAATCGAACGGCCGACCGACAGGCAGTTCATCAGCATCATCCAGCCTTTGCCGAGCATCTCTTGACCGCCGATAAGGAAGTCCAGCGGGATGAACACGTCTTTGCCCGAGTTCGGGCCGTTCATGAACGCCGCGCCCAGTGGCAGGTGACGACGGCCGATTTCGACGCCGTCGGTGTCGGTCGGAATCAGCGCCAGGCTGATGCCGAGGTCTTCCTTGTCGCCGAGCAAGTGCTCTGGGTCATACGCTTTGAATGCGAGGCCGAGCAGCGTCGCCACCGGGCCGAGGGTGATGTAGCGTTTTTCCCAGTTCAGGCGCAGACCAATGACTTCCTGACCTTCCCACTGACCTTTGCAGATAATCCCGGTGTCGGGCATCGCGCCGGCATCGGAACCGGCGAGCGGGCCGGTGAGGGCGAAGCACGGAATGTCGTCGCCACGGGCCAGACGTGGCAGGTAGTGATTGCGTTGTTCGTCGGTGCCGTAGTGCAGCAACAATTCGGCCGGGCCGAGGGAGTTGGGCACCATCACGGTGGAGGCGAGGTCGCCGCTGCGGGTCGCGAGTTTCATCGCCACTTGCGAGTGGGCGTAAGCCGAGAAGCCTTTACCGCCAAATTCTTTCGGAATGATCAGGGCAAAAAAGCCGTGTTCCTTGATGTGCGTCCAGGCTTCCGGCGGCAAGTCCATCGACTGGCCGATCTGCCAGTCAGTGACCATCGCGCACAGCTCTTCGGTCGGGCCATCGATGAAGGCTTGTTCTTCTTCGGTCAGTTGCACCTTGGGATAGGCCAGCAGTTTGTCCCAGTCCGGACGGCCGCTGAACAGCTCGCCATCCCACCACACGGTGCCGGCATCGATCGCGTCGCGTTCGGTCTGCGACATCGGCGGCAGGGTTTTCTGGAACCAGTTGAACAGCGGCGCGGTGAAATGTTTGCGGCGCAGGTCAGGCAGCAGCAACGGCGCGGCGACCACCGCCAGCAGCACCCAGAACACCAGCAGCAGCCAGCCCGGTGCGTGACTGAAAATGCCCATTGCCAATAAGTAGACGGCAACGATGCCCAACGCGGGCAGCGGGGCGATACGCCGGTGGGCGATATACGCCACGCCGACAATCAAAATCAGTATCCACAACAACAGCATATTTCAGTCCTCCGTGAACCAAGGCAAATCGACCCTCCAGAGCTTAGACCGCATCTGCAAAACCGGGTGGTCAGACCAAGGTGATTGAAATCGTGGGAAACCCCGGATGGTGTTCGTAGGTTCGGTGGGCAACACGTGTGGGAAATCGTTCGGTGATCCCGCGTCTTTGCGTCCAAGTTTGGCCGAAACGTCGTTATCTCTGTGCTTGAGCTGTCGCTAGACTCCAGTTTCATCAAGGAGATTGTCGTCATGCACGAATATCTGAGTCCCGGCCGCTTCACCGATAGTGACCATCCGGCGGTGGTGGAGTTCGCTGAACGACACCGGGGTGCCAGCCGCGACCCGGTAGAGCAGGCGATCAATCTTTATTACGCCGTGCGCGAAGCGGTGCGCTACAACCCTTACACCTTCAGCCGTGATCCGCAAACCCTGCGTGGCAGCTATGCATTGGCGGCGGGGGAGAGTTATTGCGTGCCCAAAGCCACGCTGCTCGCGGGTTGCGCGCGGCATTGCGGGATCCCGGCGCGGATCGGTCTGGCCGACGTGAAGAATCATTTATCGACGCCACGTCTGCTCGAATTGCTGAAAAGCGACATGTTCGCCATGCACGGTTACACCGAGTTTTTCCTCAACGATCGCTGGGTAAAGGCCACACCGGCGTTCAACCAGAAACTCTGCGCACTGTTCAACGTCGCGCCGCTGGAATTCGACGGCATCAACGACAGTGTTTTCCACCCGTTCAATCGTGATGGCGCGCAGTTGATGGAATACCTGGTCGATCACGGCCAGTTCACCGATGTGCCGGAAACCTTCTTCTTCGAACACCTGGAAAAATGCTATCCGCACCTTTTCGGCGATCAGCAGCCACAACTGTTGGGTGACATGCACAGCGATGTAAGCCGCGTCTGATCCGGCGTATGCTGGCCGCCCACTCATTTGAAAAGAGGCGGTCATGCTGAAGATCTGGGGACGGAAAAACTCATCGAATGTCAGGAAGCCATTGTGGGCTGCCGAGGAACTCGGTCTGGCTTACGAGGCGATTGATGCCGGTGGCGCGTTCGGTGTGGTCGACACGCCGGAGTACCGGGCGATGAATCCGAACGGGCGTGTGCCGGTGATTGAAGACGACGGTTTCGTGCTGTGGGAATCCAACGCCATCGTGCGTTATCTGCTGGGTAAACATGCGCCGAACAGCACTTGGTATTCTGCCGATCCGCAAGCCCGCGCCCTCGCAGACAAGTGGATGGACTGGACGACCTCGAGTTTTGCCGGGCCGTTCCGCACGGTGTTCTGGGGCGTCTTGCGCACCCCGGCGGACAAGCAGGACTGGCCTGCGATCAACGCCGCGATCAAGGAATGCACCGAGTTGCTGAGCATGGCCGACGAGGCGCTGGTCAGCCAACCGTACCTGTCCGGAAAAGACATCGGCATGGGCGATATTCCACTGGGCAGTTTCATTTATGCCTGGTTCGAAATGCCCATCGAACGCGCCCCGCAACCGCATCTGCAAGCCTGGTACGAGCGCCTGAAGCAGCGTCCGGCCTACAAAAAAGCCGTTATGACCGCGTTGACTTAATACCTACTATCGACACACTTGACTGTACTTGTACGGCGGCGGCAAGCACCATTGCGCACTTGCGCTGCGGTTGGATCCATCGCCGCCGTCTCCTTTCTTCCTTCCATGGTGCGTAAATCAGATATGAGTTCCGCTCTGTCCATCCGGCAGCTAACCAAAACCTACGGCAACGGGTTCCAGGCCTTGAGTGGTATCGATCTGGACGTCGCCGAAGGTGACTTTTTCGCCTTGCTCGGCCCCAACGGTGCCGGCAAATCCACGACCATCGGCATTCTCTCGACCCTGGTCAACAAGACCAGCGGCAGCGTGAATATCTTCGGTCATGACCTCGACAAGAATCCTGCGCAGCTCAAGCGCTCGATCGGCGTGGTGCCGCAGGAATTCAACTTCAATCAGTTTGAGAAGACCTTCGACATCGTCGTCACTCAGGCCGGTTACTACGGCATTCCGGCGAAGATCGCCAAGGAACGCGCCGAGCAGTACCTGACGCAACTGGGCTTGTGGGACAAGCGCGATGTGCCGTCGCGTTCGCTGTCCGGCGGCATGAAGCGCCGTTTGATGATCGCCCGCGCGCTGGTGCACGAACCGCGTCTGCTGATCCTCGATGAACCGACCGCAGGCGTCGACATCGAGCTGCGCCGATCGATGTGGACGTTCCTCACCGAACTGAACCAGAAAGGCATCACCATCATCCTCACCACGCATTATCTGGAGGAGGCTGAGCAGCTGTGCCGCAACATCGGCATTATCGACCACGGCACCATCGTCGAGAACACCAGCATGAAACAGTTGCTGGGCCAGTTGCACGTGGAAACCTTCTTGCTCGATCTGAAAAACGACTTGAGCGTCACGCCGCAATTGCTCGGCTACCCCGCGCGGTTGATCGACAGCCATACCCTGGAAGTCCAGGTCGACAAATCCATGGGCATTACGGCGTTGTTCACTCAATTGGCGCAGCAGAACATCGAAGTGCTGAGCCTGCGCAACAAAACCAATCGCCTTGAGGAGCTGTTCGTGTCCCTGGTGGAGAAAAATCTGTCGAAGGTGGCGGTATGAGTTCCGAGTTACGTCCCAACCTCGTCGCCCTCAACACCATCGTTTATCGCGAGGTCCGACGCTTCACGCGGATCTGGCCGCAGACCCTGCTGCCGCCGGCGATCACTATGGTTTTGTACTTTGTGATCTTCGGTAACCTGATCGGTCGGCAGATCGGCGACATGGGTGGCTTCACCTACATGCAGTACATCGTGCCGGGGCTGATCATGATGTCGGTGATCACCAACTCCTACGGCAACGTGGTCTCGAGTTTCTTCGGCAGCAAGTTCCAGCGCTCCATCGAGGAATTGATGGTCTCGCCGGTGTCGCCGCACACGATCCTGATCGGCTATACCTGCGGCGGCGTGCTGCGCGGTTTGATGGTCGGCGTGATCGTGACGATTCTGTCGATGTTCTTCACCGATTTGCAGGTGCATCACCTCGGCGTGACGATTTTGGTGGTGGTACTGACGGCGACGATTTTCTCGCTGCTGGGCTTTATCAACGCCGTATTCGCGCGCAACTTCGATGATATTTCGATCATTCCGACGTTCGTGCTGACACCGCTGACTTATCTGGGCGGCGTGTTCTATTCGATCACCTTGCTGCCGCCGTTCTGGCAGACCGTATCACTGGCCAACCCGGTGCTGCACATGGTCAACGCCTTCCGTTACGGCATTCTCGGTGTGTCGGACATCAAGATCGGCATCGCCATCACCTTCATGCTGGTGGCGACGGTGGTGCTGTACCTCGGTTGTGCACGGTTGCTGGTGAGTGGACGCGGGATGCGTACCTGATCCACACACAATCCCTGTAGGAGCTGCCGAAGGCTGCGATCTTTTGATCTTGAAGATCACAATCAAAAGATCGCAGCGTGCCGCAGCTCCTACAGATAGTGTCCAGACAACACAAAACAAAACGGCCTCCCATCGCGGAGGCCGTTTTGCATTCAGGATTTGCGACTTTTCTTGCGCCGTGCCCACTGCCGCGCCACCCACCAGCGCCAATACATCATCACCAGAAAGTAGGCGAGGGCACCGAGCACCAGTCCCACCACCACCGATCCCAGCAAAAACGGCTGCCACAATGTCGACAACTCACCGCTGATCCATTCCCAGGTCAGCTCATCGGGCAGATGCCGCGCGGGCACATCCATCAACCACGCTCCGGCCTGATAGGTGCAGAAAAACACCGCCGGCATGGTGATCGGATTGGTCAGCCAGACCAGGCTCACCGCAATCGGCATATTGCCGCGCACCATGACGGCAAGCGCAGCAGCCACCAGCATCTGGGCCGGAATCGGCAGGAAAGCGGCAAACAAACCGACCGCCATCGCCCGCGCGACCGAGTGGCGATTGAGGTGCCAGAGGTTCGGGTCATGCAGCAACTTGCCGAGAAAGCGTAAGGATTTGTGTTCCCTGATGCTCGTCGGGTCGGGCATGTAACGTTTGAATAAGCGCCGGGGCATAAGGCTTCTCGGTCGGTTAAGGCGGCAAGTATGTCTGGATTCGATGAACCGCCCATTCAGACTTTGTGACAATTGTTGACGGCGCGAGTGCGCAACACCCGCTATGCCTAAGAACGGGACTCTCAAGGACGGGCTTATGCGCACAGGGATGATGGCGCTGGCAGTCGGTCTGCTGGCCCCGATGTTTTTACCGGCCTTACCGCCGGTCGGGTTGATACCGGTGTTGCCGGTGGTGGGTTTGATGCTGCTGCCGTTTCGCACCTATCCAGTGGCGTTTTTATTGTTTGGCTTTAGCTGGGCTTGTGTCAGCGCGCAATGGGCGCTGAATGATCGATTGCCCGCGGCTCTCGACGGTGAAACCCGCTGGCTCGAAGGGCGGGTGATTGGCTTGCCGCAAAATGCGGACGGCGTGGTGCGCTTCGAACTGGCCGATGCGCACTCGCGTCACGAAAAACTGCCGTCGCTGCTGCGTCTGGCCTGGTACGCCGGGCCGCCGGTCAACAGCGGCGAGCGTTGGCGATTGGCGGTCAAACTCAAGCGTCCAGTTGGTTTGCTCAATCCGGATGCGTTCGATCACGAGGCGTGGCTGCTCGCGCAACGTGTCGGCGCGACCGGCACAATCAAGGATGGCCAGCGCCTGAGTGAAGCACGCTGGGCTTGGCGCGACAGCATTCGTCAGCGCTTGCTGGCAGTGGACGCGCAAGGTCGCGCCGGAGCATTGGCGGCGCTGGTGCTGGGCGACGGTTCGGGGCTCAGCCGTGAGGATTGGCAGATTTTGCAGGACACCGGCACCGTGCATTTGCTGGTGATTTCCGGGCAGCACATCGGTTTGCTGGCGGCGGTGATGTACCTGCTGGTCGCCGGGCTCGCGCGTTTTGGACTGTGGCCATTGCGCTGGCCATGGTTGCCGTGGGCTTGTGGATTGGCGTTCGCGGCGGCGCTGGGTTACGCCTTGCTCGCTGGTTTCGACGTGCCGGTGCAGCGCGCCTGCGTGATGGTCGGATTAGTGTTGTTGTGGCGCCTGCGCTTTCGTCATCTGGGCGCGTGGTGGCCGCTGCTGCTGGCGTTCAACGGCGTGCTGTTGCTGGAACCGCTTGCCAGTTTGCGTCCGGGTTTGTGGCTGTCGTTTGCGGCGGTGGCGGTGTTGATTTTCACCTTTGGCGGACGCTTGGGCGCGTGGCGTTGGTGGCAAACGTGGACGCGGGCGCAATGGTTGATTGCCATCGGTTTATGCCCGGTGCTGCTGGCGCTGAATCTGCCGATCAGTCTCAGCGGGCCGCTGGCGAATTTGCTCGCGGTGCCCTGGATCAGTCTGGTGGTGTTGCCGCCGGCGCTGCTCGGCACTGTGTTGTTGCCGGTTCCTTATGTCGGCGAAGGGCTGCTGTGGCTGGCCGGCGGTTTGATCGATTGGCTGTTTCGCGCGCTGGCACTGATTGCCGGGCAATGGCCTGCGTGGATTGCGCCGTCGATACCGTTCTGGGTGTGGATTCTCGGCAGTCTCGGCGCCGTGCTGTTGCTATTGCCACGCGGGGTGCCACTGCGACCACTGGGCTGGCCGTTGTTGCTGATTCTGGTGGTGCCGCCGCGCGAGCGACTGGACGAAGGACTGGCCGATGTCTGGCAGCTCGATGTCGGCCAGGGCCTGGCGATCCTGGTCCGAACCCGCCATCACACGCTGCTCTACGACGCCGGCCCGCGCTTCGGCGATTTCGATCTCGGCGAACGCGTGGTGCTGCCGGCCCTGCGCAAACTCAGCGTGGACAATCTTGATGTGATGCTGCTCAGTCACGCCGACGCCGATCATGCCGGCGGTGCGCTGGCGATTGCGCGGGGCATGAAAGTCGTCCGTGTATTGAGCGGCGATCCGCCGGGCCTGCCTGCCGAATTGAGCGCTGAGGCCTGCGAAAGTGGCGAGCAATGGCAGTGGGACGGTGTGCGTTTTCAACTGTGGATGTGGGCGGATGCCCGCGACAGCAACCAGCGCTCTTGCGTGTTGCAGATCGAAGCCAACGGCGAGCGTCTGCTGCTGACCGGCGATATCGATGTGCATGCCGAGCGCGTTCTGCTCGGCAGTCCTTTGGCGGTGCCAACGCAATGGCTGCAATCTCCGCACCATGGCAGTCGTAGCTCATCATCCATGGCCCTGCTCAACGCGCTGAAGCCCGAAGCCGTGCTGATCTCCCGAGGCCACGGCAACTCCTTCGGCCATCCGCACCCGACCGTGCTGGCGCGTTATCGCAAGCAAGGCCTGCGCATTTACGACAGCGCCGAGCAGGGCGCCATTCATCTGCAACTGGGCCGCTTTCAAGCGCCGTGGACTATGCGTCAACAGCGGCGTTTCTGGCGCGATCCGCCTGCGCTCGCCCGTTGATCGGTGCCAGCATGGATGGCACATCACGGTCGTCGGAGCGGCGGGTCTTAATCGCGGATCGGTATGGTAAAGTGGCGCACTTTTTCGAGGGGACTGTCACTGTGTGGGAATTGGTCAAATCCGGCGGCTGGATGATGTTGCCGATCATTCTGAGTTCCATCGCGGCCATGGCGATTGTCGCCGAGCGCCTGTGGACCCTGCGCGCCAGTCGCGTCACCCCCGAGCATCTGTTGGGCCAGGTCTGGGTCTGGATCAAGGACAAACAGCTCAATAAAGAAAAACTCAAGGAACTGCGTGCCAACTCGCCGCTGGGGGAAATCCTCGCCGCGGGTCTGGCCAACTCCAAGCATGGTCGCGAGATCATGAAAGAGTGCATCGAAGAGGCCGCCGCCCGCGTCATTCACGAGCTCGAACGCTACGTCAATGCGCTGGGCACCATCGCTGCGATGTCGCCGCTGCTGGGTCTGTTGGGTACGGTGCTGGGCATGATCGACATTTTCAGCGCCTTCACCGGTTCCGGCATGACCACCAACGCCTCGGTATTGGCCGGTGGTATCTCGAAAGCGTTGATCACCACGGCAGCGGGCCTGATGGTCGGTATTCCGGCGGTGTTCTTCCACCGGTTCCTGCAACGCCGCATCGACGAGTTGGTGGTCGGCATGGAGCAGGAAGCGATCAAACTGGTTGAAGTGGTGCAGGGCGACCGTGACGTCGATCTGGCCGAGGGCCGCGCGTGAAATTCCGTCGCAAACCACGGGAAACGATCGACATCAACCTCGCGTCGCTGATCGACGTGGTGTTTATCCTGCTGCTGTTTTTCGTCGTGACCACCACGTTTACCCGCGAAACCCAGTTGCGCGTTGATTTGCCGGAAGCCGTCAGCGGCTCGCCCGCCGAAGATCAGCAGCTCAAGCAGATCGACGTGGCCATCAGCGCTGAAGGCGTGTTTTCGGTGAACAACAAGATTCTGCCGAAAAACGATCTGGCGACATTGATGGAAGCCATGCAGAAAGAATCCAACGGTGACACCAATATGCCGTTGTCGATCAGTGCTGACGGCAAGACTCAGCATCAATCCGTGATCACCGCCATGGACGCGGCCGGCAAGCTCGGTTTCAGCCATCTGCGCATGACCACGGTCGAGGCGGCGCCCAAATCCTGATGAGCCTGTCCGATCGCTTGCTCGCCGCGTGGTATCAGGGGCACCCGGCCCTGACGCTGCTGCGGCCGCTGGAAATGTTGTATCGCCGCGTGGTGGTCAACAAGCGTCAGCGTTTTCTCGATGGCCAGGGCGAAATTTATCAGCCGCCGGTGCCGTTGATCGTGGTCGGCAACATCACCGTGGGCGGCACCGGCAAAACGCCGATGATCCTCTGGTTGATCGAACACTGCCGGCGCAGCGGTTTGCGGATTGGTGTGGTCAGCCGTGGTTACGGGGCGAAGCCGCCGCAATTGCCATGGCGCGTCGAGGCCGACCAGACCGCTGACATCGCTGGCGACGAGCCACTGCTGATCGTCCAGCGCACCGGCGTGCCATTGATGATCGACCCCGATCGCAGCGCCGCCGTCAAAGCCTTGCTCGCCAGTGAACCGCTGGATCTGATTCTCTCCGACGATGGCATGCAGCATTACCGTCTGGCGCGAGACCTGGAGCTGGTGTTGATTGATGCCGCTCGCGGTCTCGGCAACAAGCGCTGCCTGCCGGCGGGGCCGTTGCGTGAGCCGATCGAACGTCTGCAAAGCGTCGACGGCGTATTGTTCAACGGTGCCACTGAAGATCGCGACGACGGTTTCGCTTTCCATCTGCAACCGACCGCGCTGGTTAATCTGCGCAGCGGCGAGCGCAAGTCGCTCGAGCATTTTGCGCCGGGTCAGAGCGTCCACGCAGTCGCCGGGATCGGCAATCCGCAACGTTTCTTCAATACCCTCGAAGCGCTAGACTGGCGCGCAGTCCCGCATGCATTTGCTGACCACGCTGAATACAGCGTGCAGGCGTTGAATTTCACACCGTCATTGCCGTTGGTGATGACCGAAAAGGACGCGGTGAAGTGCCGTGCCTTCGCTGCTGCCGACTGGTGGTATCTGGCGGTCGATGCCGTGCCGTCGCCGGCCTTCGTGGCCTGGTTCGACACACAGCTGATGCGCCTGATGCCCGATCGGCTTTTGCCTTAACTCATTTATCAGGGAAAGTTCATGGACACCAAATTGCTCGACATCCTCGCGTGCCCGATCTGCAAAGGCCCGCTCAAGCTCAGCGCCGACAAGACCGAACTGATCAGCAAGGGTGCCGGCCTGGCGTACCCGATCCGCGACGGCATTCCGGTGATGCTCGAAAGCGAAGCCCGCACCCTGACCACCGACGAGCGTCTGGATAAATGACCACCGCGTTCACCGTTGTCATCCCGTCGCGTTACGCCTCGACCCGTCTGCCCGGCAAACCGCTGCTGGACATCGCCGGCAAGCCGATGATCCAGCACGTCTGGGAACAGGCGAGCAAAAGCAGCGCGAGCCGCGTGGTCGTCGCGACTGACGATCCGCGCATCGTCGAGGCCTGCAAAGGCTTTGGCGCCGAAGTGGTGCTGACCCGTGAAGATCACAATTCCGGCACTGATCGTCTAGCTGAAGTCGCAGCGAAACTGGGCCTTGAGCCCGATGCGATCGTGGTCAACGTGCAGGGCGACGAGCCGCTGATTCCGCCGAGCGTGATCGATCAGGTCGCTGCCAACCTGGCCGCACACACCGAAGCGCGCATGGCCACGCTGGCCGAGCCGATCGAAGACGTGGAAACCCTGTTCAATCCGAACGTGGTCAAGGTCGTCAGCGACATCAACGGTCTGGCGCTGACCTTCAGCCGCGCGACTTTGCCATGGGCACGCGATGCCTTCGCCAAAAGCCGCGAGCAACTGCCGGAAGGTGTGCCGTACCGTCGCCATATCGGCATTTATGCCTACCGCGCCGGGTTCCTTCAGGACTTCGTGAGCTGGGGCCCGTGCTGGCTGGAAAACACTGAATCCCTCGAGCAACTGCGTGCGCTGTGGCACGGCGTGCGTATTCATGTTGCCGATGCGTTGATCGCGCCGCCGACTGGTGTCGATACCGTCGAAGACCTCGAGCGCGTTCGTCGCCTGCTGGGGGCCTGATGCGCGTTCTGTTTGTGTGCCTGGGCAACATTTGCCGTTCGCCCACGGCTGAAGGCGTGTTACGCCACAAGTTGCGCGCCGCAGGGCTGGCGGATCAGGTTGAAGTGGCCTCCGCCGGCACCGGTGACTGGCACGTCGGCAATCCGCCGGACAAACGCAGCCAGGCCGCTGCCAAAGTGCGCGGTTATGACTTGTCGGCGCAACGCGCGCAGCAAGTCAGCCGCGCCGATTTCGCCAGTTACGATCTGATTCTGGCGATGGACAACAGCAACCTGCGCAACCTCAAGGCCCTGCAACCGTCCACCGGCCGCGCTGAACTGGATCTGTTCCTGCGCCGTTATGCCGGGCTCGTCGATGAGGTGCCGGATCCGTATTACGACGGCGATCAAGGGTTCGAGCAGGTGCTGGATCTGATTGAAGCGGCTTGTGACCAATTGTTGATCGAAGTGAAGGGCCGGTTATGAGTTTGCAGGTGCAACCGCAGGTTTCCCTGAAACCGTTCAACAGTTTTGGCGTCGACGTTCGCGCGCAACTGTTCGCCGAAGCCCATAGCGATGGCGATGTTCGTGAAGCGCTGGCCTATGCCGTTGCTCATGATGTGCCGCTGCTGGTGATCGGCGGTGGCAGCAACTTGCTGCTCACGGCAGATATTCCGGCGCTGGTGCTGCGCATGGCTACACGCGGGATTCGTGTGATCAGCGATGACGGTAACCGTGTGGTGATCGAGGCGGAAGCGGGCGAACCGTGGCATCCGTTCGTGCAGCACACGCTGGCGCAAGGATTCTCCGGACTGGAAAACCTCAGCCTGATTCCCGGCACCGTTGGCGCTGCGCCAATGCAGAACATTGGCGCTTACGGTGTCGAGATCAAGGATGTCTTTGCAGGGCTCACCGCGCTGGATCGCCAGACCGGCGAGCTGCGCGACTTCAGCCTCGAAGAGTGCAACTTTGCCTACCGCGACAGCCTGTTCAAACAGCAGCCGGGGCGATGGTTGATTCTGCGCGTGCGTTTCAAACTGGATCGCGTCGCCCATCTGCATCTGGAATACGGCCCGGTGCGTCAGCGCCTGACCGAGCAGGGCATCGAACAACCGACGCCGACCGACGTCAGCCGCGCGATTTGCAGCATCCGCAGCGAAAAACTGCCGGATCCGGCGGTGCTCGGCAATGCCGGCAGTTTCTTCAAGAACCCGCTGGTGTCGGCGGCCATCGTCGCGCAGATCAAAGCGCAGCACCCGGATGTGGTGGCTTATGCGCAGCCGGACGGGCAGATGAAGCTGGCGGCGGGTTGGCTGATCGAACGCGCCGGTTGGAAAGGTTTCCGTGAAGCCGATGCCGGCGTGCATAAATTGCAGGCGCTGGTGCTGGTCAATTACGGCGCGGCGACCGGCCTGCAATTGCTCGATCTGGCGCAACGTATCCAGAAAGACATTGCCGAACGTTTCAATGTCGACCTGGAAATGGAGCCCAATCGGTATTGAAGCTACGCTTTCCAGGCGCCATCCAGAGCCCTGCACTGATGAAAAAGTGCAGGGCTTTTTTGTTAACGCTGGGTTAACTTAGCGAGCTAACGATAACCGTCATTTGCTCCACCAAAGGCCCGGTGCAGACGTTCGCGTCGACACAAGAGAGCCTCATTAGCCTGAGTCGATCTGCGTGAACCACCGCCGATGCTACGGCGGCAGATTGCTCGACCCCATAACCACCAAAAATATGCGGGCGTGCCCATGATTACCCTGAAACTCAATGGCCAGGATCATTCTCTCGACGTCACGGAGGACATGCCGCTGCTTTGGGCGATCCGCGACGTTGCCGGTTACAACGGCACCAAGTTCGGCTGCGGCATGGGCCTGTGTGGCGCGTGCACCATTCATATCGATGGCTTGCCGGCGCGCAGTTGCATCACGCCGATCGGCTCAGTGATCGGGCAGAACGTCACCACCATCGACAACCTGCATGCCGATCCGGTCGGGCAAGTCGTCCAGCAAGCCTGGCTCGATACGGCAGTCGCGCAGTGCGGTTTCTGTCAGGGCGGGCAAATCATGTCGGCCACCGCGTTGCTCAAAACCAATCCAAACCCGAGCGACGAGCAGATCGAAGAAGCCATGGTCGGCAACATCTGCCGCTGCGGTACTTATAACCGCATCAAAACCGCGATCCGCCAAGCCTCCACGCATTTGAAGGAGGCGAAAGCATGAGTCGCCTTCCGAATGATTTCGCCCTGAGCAATCTCAGTCGCCGCGGTTTCCTAAAAGGCGTCGGCGCGGCGGGCGCGTTGGTGCTGGCCGCGAGTTGGGGTTGGCAGGATGCGCTGGCCGACCAGAAAGAAAAGAAATTCGGCGCTGACGGCATGCCCAACGGCTGGATCGATGACCCGAAAGTCTACGTGAGCATTGCCGCTGACGGCACGGTCACCGTGGTCTGCAACCGTTCGGAGATGGGGCAGGGCGTGCGCACCAGTCTGACCATGGTGGTTGCCGATGAACTGGACGCCGATTGGGCCAGGGTCAAAGTGCAGCAGGCGCCAGGCGATGAAGTGCGCTTCGGTAATCAGGACACCGACGGTTCGCGCAGCATGCGTCACTGGTACGAACCGATGCGGCGTTGCGGTGCTGCAGCGCGGACGATGCTTGAACAAGCGGCGGCCACGCAGTGGAAAGTGCCGGTCGGCGAATGCCACGCGCAGTTGCACAAAGTCATTCACAAGCCGTCTGGTCGGGAGCTGGGTTATGGCGAACTGGCCGCTGCCGCGAGTGCGTTGGCGGTGCCAGCGCGTGACAGCCTGCGACTCAAAAAACCGTCGGAATTTCGCTACATCGGCAAGGAAGGCACCAAAGCCATCGACGGTGCCGATATCGTCAACGGCCGCGCGGTGTACGGTGCCGACGTGCATTTCGACGGCATGGTTTACGCGACCATCGCCCGTCCGGCGGTGTATGGCGGCAAGGTCAAATCGCTGGATGACAGCGCTGCACTGAAAGTCCCCGGTGTGCTTAAAGTGATTCAGATTGAAGGTCGTCCACTGCCTTCTGAATTTCAGCCATTGGGTGGCGTGGCGGTGGTGGCCAGCAATACTTGGGCTGCAATCAAGGGCCGCGAGGCGCTCAAAATCGAATGGGATGACGGCCCCAACGCCAGTTACGACTCGATCGCCTATCGCAAGGAGCTGGAAGCCGCCTCGCTGAAACCCGGCAAAGTGGTACGCAATACCGGCGATATCGACAAAGCATTGAGCGGCGCTGCCAGCACACTCGAAGCTTCGTATTATTTGCCGCATCTTGCGCAGGCGCCGATGGAACCAATGGTCGCCATCGCCCGTTACAAGGACGGTGTCTGTGAAGCCTGGGCACCGAGTCAGGCGCCGCAAGTCACCCGCGAGCGTATTGCCGAGCGTCTCGGTCTGCCGTTCGACAACGTCACCTTAAATGTCACGCTGCTCGGCGGCGGTTTCGGGCGCAAGTCGAAACCGGACTTCGTCGTTGAAGCGGCGATCCTCGCCAAAGAATTTCCCGGCAAAGCCGTGCGGGTGCAGTGGACGCGTGAAGATGACATCCACAACTCGTATTTTCACACCGTGTCCGCCGAATATTTGAAAGCAAGCGTCGGCAAGGACGGCATGCCGTCCGGCTGGTTGCATCGCACGGTGGCACCGAGCATCACCGCGCTGTTCGCGCCGGGCATGAACCACGAAGCGGCGTTCGAGCTGGGCATGGGTTTCACCAACATGGCCTACGCCATTCCCAACGTACGCCTGGAAAACCCCGAAGCGACCGTGCACACGCGGGTCGGCTGGTATCGCTCGGTGTCGAACATTCCTCATGGTTTCGCCATCCAGAGTTTCGTCGATGAGCTGGCGCACAAGGCCGGTGAAGATCCGCTCAAGTACCAGATCAAACTGCTTGGGCCTGATCGCCAGATTGACCCGCGCACCTTGAGCGAAGAGTGGAACTACGGCGAATCCCCCGAGCGTTATCCGATCGATACCGGGCGCATGCGCACCGTGCTGGAAACCGCTGCCAAAGCCGCCGGTTGGGGGCGTAAATTACCCAAGGGCCGTGGCTTGGGGCTGGCGGTGCATTACAGCTTCGTCACCTATGTGGCGGCGGTGATCGAAGTCGAGGTTAAAGACGATGGCACGCTGATCGTGCACAAAGCTGACATCGCCGTGGATTGCGGGCCGCAGATCAACCCTGAGCGGATTCGCTCGCAGTTCGAAGGCGCCTGCGTCATGGGTCTGGGCAACGCGGTGCTGGGTGAAATCAGCTTCAAGGACGGCAAGGTTCAGCAGGACAACTTCCATATGTACGAAGTGGCGCGCATGTCGCTGGCGCCGAAGGAGGTCGCAGTGCATCTGGTGACGCCGCCGGGCGATGTGCCGTTGGGCGGTGTCGGTGAGCCGGGCGTGCCGCCGATTGCGCCGGCGCTGTGCAATGCGATTTTTGCTGCCACGGGCAAGCGCATTCGTAACTTGCCCGTGCGTTATCAACTGCAGGATTGGCAGAAGGCGGACGCCTGATGGACAGTGTCGACCTCAATGTTCTGCGCAGCGTGCTCGAATGGCGCCGCGCCGGGCAGCGGGTGGTGTTGTTTAGCGTGGTGCAAACCTGGGGCACCGCGCCCCGGGCACCCGGGGCGATGCTCGCCTTGCGCGAGGATGGCGTGGTGATCGGTTCGGTGTCGGGCGGTTGCGTCGAGGATGACTTGATCGCCCGCCTGCACGATGGACGGATTGCCAGCGACGGGCCGCCGGTGCAACTGATCACCTACGGCGTGACCCGCGAAGAAGCGGCGCGGTTTGGCTTGCCTTGCGGCGGTACGCTGCGCCTGACCGAAGAGCGGGTTGGCGATCCGTATTGGGTCGCCGAGCTGCTCGCGCGTTGTGAAGCCCACGAAATCGTCGCCCGCGAACTGAATATCGAAACCGGTGAAGTGGTTTTGACAGCGGCGAGCAAAACCGATGCTCTGGAGTTCGACGGCAAGGTTCTGCGCGCGATTTACGGCCCGCGCTGGCGCTTGCTGTTGATCGGTGCCGGGCAATTGTCACGCTACGTCGCGGACATGGCGCGGCTGCTGGATTTCGAAGTGCTGATCTGCGATCCGCGCACTGAGTTCGTTTATGGCTGGGAAGAGCAGCACGGTCGCTTCGTTAAGGGTATGCCGGATGAGGCGGTGTTGAACATTCAGACCGATGAGCGTACGGCGATTGTCGCGTTGACCCACGATCCGCGTCTGGATGACATGGCCTTACTGACGGCGCTGGATTCGCCGGCGTTTTATGTTGGCGCACTCGGCTCGCGGGTCAATAGTTTGAAGCGCCGGGAGAATCTGGCTCAGCTAGGCTTGTCGGTAGAGGCGATTGCTCGATTGCATGGGCCGATCGGTCTGCACATCGGCAGTCATTCGCCGGCGGAGATTGCCTTGTCTTTGCTCGCAGAGATCGTCGCGATCAAAAACGGCGTTGAGTTGAAGCAGAAGAAACCCGTGGAGGGCGCATGAGCCGAACCATTGGCGTGATTGTGTTGGCCGCAGGCGAGGGCAGTCGCTTTCGCAAAGTGGCGGGTGCGGACAAGGATAAGTTGCTCGCCGATTGCACCGGTCGCGATGGCGCGGTGCGCTCGGTGATCGAGCAGGTGCTGGTGAATCTGCCGGCGAGCCTCGACAAACGTGTACTGGTCACGACGGAAGAACGACCGCAAGCGATGCGTATGGCTCAGGCGTATGGCTGTGAAGTTGTGACGATTGGCACGACCGGCATGGGCGACAGCATTGCGGCGGGCATCGCGACGTGCCCGCAAGCGGATGGCTGGCTGATTGTGCTGGGGGATATGCCGTTTATCTTGCCCTCGAGTATTGAGCGGGTTGTTGCGGCGATGGCTGATGATGCGGTGAGCGTGCCGGTGCAGGACGGTGAGTTTGGGCATCCGGTGGGGTTTGGCCGGTCGTTTGGTGCGGGGTTGCTGGCGTTGAGCGGTGATCGTGGGGCTCGGCCGTTGTTCAAGCAGGGCAGGGTGGTTGAGGTGTCGGTGGATGATCCCGGGGTTTTGTGGGATATCGATGTGCCGGAGGCTTTGGTTTTTAAATAACAGCAAGATCAAAAGATCGCAGCCTTCGGCAGCTCCTACAGGGGAACGTATTTCAAATTGTTGGAGCTGCCGAAGGCTGCGATCTCTTGATCTTTTAAATGGCATAAAAAAAGCCCCGCCAGGCTTTCACCGGGCGGGGCTTTTTTACAGCTTCAGGAATCAGACGAGGGGTTTAGGCTCGTGTTCTTTTTCCTGGGCTTCTTCGTGGTGCTCTGCTGCGTCTTGAACGGAGCGAGGCGCTTCAGCGATGACCGCTTCAACTACCGCTTGTTCAGCGACGACTTCTGCAACCGGAGCAGCAGCGGCAGCCTGTTCGGCTTCCTTCTGCAGGCGCTCTTCTTCACGCTTGCGACGACGCACTTCACGAGGATCGTTCGGTGCGCGACCGTTTGCAGCCAGAGCGCTGACCGGAGCCACTTCAGCCTCCGGAGCAGGAGCTTCGACAACTACCGGCGCTTCGACGACTGGAGCTGGTTCAGCAACAACCACTGGCTCGGCAGCTTTGGTCTCTTCAACCACTGGAGCTTCGGCAACAGGCGCTTCGTACGCTGGTGCTTCGAACACTGGCGTCTCAACAACCAGCGCTTCAACCACTGGCGCTGGTGTTTCAGCGACAACCGGCTCGGCGACCCAGTTGAACGCGGTCTGCTCTTCGCGAACTTCACGTACGGTTTCGGTCACGGTTTCAGCGACGGTTTCAACCACCGGCTCAGCAACCACAACTGGAGCCGGCTCTACCTGAGGCAGCGTTTCCTGAACCGGAGCCACTTCGACTTCCGGAGCAGCAACCACTTCTACTGGAGTGGTCGCTTCAACAACCGGCGCTTCCACTGGAGCGGTTTCCTGAACAGCAGCGGTGGCGCGTTCGGCTTGCTCAAAGGCTTGGGCTTCGGCCGGAGCGCTGATCACGGTGCTGGCAACGGCTGCGGTAACAGCCAGGCCGGCGGCCAGATCGGCATTGCTTGGCTCTTCAGCGTTTTCGCCGGCTTCGGATTCTTCCGAACCTTCGATCACGTTGCCGTTGGCATCACGCTGACGCTCACGACGGTTGCTGCGACGACGCTGACCGCGCGAACGACGACGTGGGCGATCGCCTTCGGCGCTCTCCGAACCGTCTTCCGGCAGTTGCTCTTCGTTGGTATTCACTTCTTCTTCAGCGACGGCAGCAGCGGCCTGTTCGGCGCGCGGTTGACGCTCTTCACGCGGCGGACGCGGTGCGCGCTCTTCGCGTGGCTGACGAACCGGACGCTCTTCAGCAGCCACCTCGGTGGTCACGGCAGGAGCGGCATCGAGTGGCTCGCGCAGTTCACGTACACGTTCTTCACGCTCGCCACGTGGCTTGCGATCTTCACGCGGAGCGCGCGGAGCACGTTCTTCACGCGGCGCACGTGGCGCGCGTTCTTCACGGGCGGCTGGCGCTGCTTCGGTACGGGCTTCACGCGGCTCGCGAACTTCGCGGGCTTCACGTGGCTGACGCTCTTCACGCGGCTCACGTGGGGCGCGTTCTTCACGCGGTGCACGCTCTTCGCGCGGTTTGCGTTCTTCATCGCGGCGACCATTACGGTTGCGGCTCTGTTGACGACCGTTGCGACGCTCTTCGTTACGGGCCGGACGCTCGGCAGCCGGTTTTTCAACCACGGCCGGAGCAACTGGCTCTTCTTTGGTAGCGAACAGGCTGACCAGCGACTTCACCAGACCTTTGAACAGGCTTGGTTCTGGCGCGGCAGCCGGAGCCGGCGCGGCGGCAGCAGCAGGTGCGGCCACTTCGGTCGGCACCGGAGCGTTGGCGCGAGCCGGTGCAGTTTTGACCGCGGCTTCCTGGCGAACCAGGGTGCGGGTCGCGGCGGCTGGCTGAACTTCTTCAACTTCGGCAGCGGCGGCAGCGATTTCGTAGCTGGACTGGTTGGTCGCGGCTTCCGGGCTGTCGTCACGCAGGCGCTGAACTTCGAAGTGCGGCGTTTCGAGGTGATCGTTCGGCAGAATGACGATGCGAGCACGGGTGCGCAGTTCGATCTTGGTGATCGAGTTGCGTTTTTCGTTGAGCAGGAACGCGGCCACCGGGATCGGCACTTGTGCGCGAACTTCGGCGGTGCGGTCTTTCAGGGCTTCTTCTTCGATCAGGCGCAGGATCGCCAGCGACAGCGATTCAACGTCACGAATGATGCCGGTGCCGTTGCAACGCGGGCAGACGATGCCGCTGCTTTCGCCCAGCGATGGACGCAGGCGCTGACGCGACATTTCCAGCAGGCCGAAGCGCGAGATGCGGCCGATCTGCACGCGAGCGCGGTCGGCTTCCAGGCATTCGCGGACTTTCTCTTCCACGGCGCGCTGGTTCTTGGCAGGGGTCATGTCGATGAAGTCGATGACGATCAGGCCGCCGATGTCGCGCAGGCGCAACTGACGGGCGATTTCTTCGGCGGCTTCAAGGTTGGTCTGCAGAGCGGTTTCTTCGATGTCGCTGCCTTTGGTGGCGCGCGCCGAGTTGATGTCGATGGACACCAGGGCTTCGGTCGGATCGATAACGATGGAGCCGCCGGAAGGCAGTTCAACGACGCGCTGGAAAGCGGTCTCGATCTGGCTTTCGATCTGGAAACGGTTGAACAGCGGCACGCTGTCTTCGTACAGCTTGATCTTGCTGGCGTACTGCGGCATCACCTGGCGGATGAAGGTCAGGGCTTCGTCCTGGGCTTCAACGCTGTCGATCAGCACTTCGCCGATGTCCTGGCGCAGGTAATCGCGGATGGCGCGGATGATCACGTTGCTTTCCTGATAGATCAGGAATGGCGCGGAGCGATCCAGCGAGGCTTCTTTAATAGCGGTCCACAGTTGCAGCAGGTAATCGAGGTCCCACTGCATTTCTTCGCTGCTGCGGCCAAGGCCGGCAGTGCGCACGATCAGACCCATGTCGGCCGGTGCAACCAGACCGTTCAGCGCTTCACGCAGTTCGTTGCGCTCTTCGCCTTCGATGCGGCGGGAGATACCGCCGGCACGCGGGTTGTTCGGCATCAGCACGAGGTAACGACCGGCCAGGCTGATGAAGGTGGTCAGGGCTGCGCCCTTGTTGCCACGTTCTTCTTTTTCGACCTGAACGATGACTTCCTGGCCTTCGCTCAGGACGTCCTTGATGTTGACGCGGCCTTCGGGGGCTTTCTTGAAGTATTCGCGGGAGATTTCTTTGAGGGGCAGGAAGCCATGGCGCTCAGAGCCAAAATCGACAAAGGCAGCCTCAAGGCTTGGTTCGATGCGAGTGATACGGCCTTTATAAATGTTGGCCTTCTTCTGCTCGCGTGCACCGGATTCGATGTCCAGGTCGTAGAGGCGTTGGCCATCTACCAGTGCAACACGCAACTCTTCGGGTTGAGTTGCGTTAATCAGCATTCTTTTCATGTAGTACCGTCGGTTTCCGGGCTGCCGGAAACGGCGTTCGGCACACACGACTTCTCACGGTCGGTGTCAGGTGCGTCGGGAGTGGTTGGCCATTCCCGTGTCCAGCGATATGCGGCCAATTGGGCCGATATAGCGACGTACGCGTCCTGCTTGCTGTGGCTACTTAAGCACTCAGTCAGGAGGAGGAATCAACCGTGGCTGTGGACGAGATGAAGCGTCTTGATAAAGCCTATTGCTACACAGTCCAGCGGTTGTGCATCTCCACCCTACACGT
This sequence comes from Pseudomonas sp. PS01303, assembly GCF_029959385.1. NCBI lineage: Bacteria > Pseudomonadati > Pseudomonadota > Gammaproteobacteria > Pseudomonadales > Pseudomonadaceae > Pseudomonas > Pseudomonas sp. PS01303. The sequence goes on along the minus strand of NZ_JASCPK010000023.1, from coordinate 29,477 downwards.
ATCCCTGATAATTCGGGTGCTGCCGCGCGCAGAATCCGCAGCGGGTTGGCATTTACCGTGAGCTCCGAAAGGGGAGGTCACGCATCATGGCTAATCAGGCGGTGTTTCCGAAGCTCTCGCTCGGGGTCATCTGCGGTTGACTGCACTTTGTGAACTGGCCGTGAATATCTGCCTGTCAGGCGAGTAAAAACTCTGCTCGACGGTGTAATTCAGGCCTCATGTCACCTGCGCTTGTTACAACTGCAAACTCCACCGTTACGTAGCAAAAGCCCCGTAGGACGGCCTCGCGTCCTGGTGAATTGCGATGGTCAGGGCCGGTTTTTGACCGTGGTGCCGCTGTCCAGGCCGCTTTTGGCGGCGTTCGCGACTATAGCAGCAATGATTAAGTGCTTCAATTCCATAAAAATTGTTATCATCCGCGGCATGACAACTACTGCCCCTTCGACTCCAGGCGTTCAATTGCTTGAAGTCTCGCCGGAGTATGCCGGCCAACGAATCGACAATTTCCTCCTCGCCCGGCTCAAAGGCGTGCCCAAGACCTTGATTTACCGCATTTTGCGCAAAGGCGAAGTGCGCGTGAACAAAGGTCGGATCAAGCCCGAATACAAGCTGCAGGCCGGTGATATCGTGCGCGTGCCGCCCGTTCGCGTGCCTGAGCGCGACGAACCGGTGCCATTGGCCCAGGGTCTGTTGCAGCGCCTGGAAGCCTCGATTGTCTTCGAAGACAAAGCCCTGATCGTGATCAACAAGCCCGCGGGCATTGCGGTTCACGGCGGCAGTGGCTTGAATTTCGGTGTGATCGAAGCCTTTCGTCAGTTGCGCCCGGATACCAAAGAGCTGGAGCTGGTTCACCGTCTCGATCGTGACACCTCCGGCCTGCTGATGATCGCCAAAAAGCGCAGCATGTTGCGTCACCTGCACGAGCAATTGCGTGGTGATGGCGTCGACAAGCGCTACATGGCGCTGGTGCGTGGCAACTGGGCGACCTCGATCAAGAAAGTCAGCGCGCCATTGCTCAAGAGCAATCTGCGTTCCGGCGAGCGCATGGTCGAAGTCAACGAAGAAGGCAAAGAGGCCCTGACGATGTTCAAGGTGCTGCGCCGCTTCGGTGATTTCGCCACCATGGTCGAAGCCAAGCCGGTTACCGGTCGCACCCACCAGATTCGCGTGCACACTTTGCATGCTGGCCATTGCATTGCTGGCGACAGCAAATATGGCGATGAAGATTTCACCAAGGAAATCCGCGATCTGGGCGGCAAGCGTCTGTTTCTGCACGCTTACATGCTGACCGTGCCGCTGCCGGATGGCGGCAAGCTGACCTTGCAGGCGCCCGTCGATGAAATGTGGGCCAAGACCGTGGAGCGATTGAGTGCGCCCATCTGATTACAAGCTGCTGATTTTTGATTGGGACGGCACGCTGGCCGATTCCATCCATCGGATCGTCGAGGCGATGCACTCGGCGTCCGGGCGCTCCGGTTTCGAGTTGCGCGATGATTTCGCCGTCAAAGGCATCATCGGCCTGGGCCTGCCTGAGGCGATCCGTACCTTGTATCCCGAGATCAGTGACGCCGAAATGACCTTGTTTCGCGAGTATTACGCTGATCACTACATCGCCGCCGAAGCCGTGCCTTCGCCGTTGTTCGAAGGGGTGGTCGAGTCGATGGCGTCGTTCCGCGAGCAGGGTTATCACCTGGCCGTGGCCACCGGCAAGAATCGCCGGGGTCTGGATCGAGTGCTCAAGGCCAATGGTTGGGAAGATTATTTCGATATCACCCGCGCTGCCGATGAAACTGCGAGCAAGCCGCACCCTCTGATGCTGGAGCAGATCCTTGCTCATTGCGGCGTGCGCGCCGAGCAGGCGCTGATGGTTGGTGATTCGTCCTTCGATCTGCTGATGGCGCGTAACGCGGGGATGGATTCGGTGGCGGTCAGTTATGGCGCGCAATCGATCGAATCGCTGCAGCAGTTCGAGCCGCGCCTGTCGATCGACCGTTTTTCCGAATTGCATGCCTGGCTGGCGCAGCAGGCTTAATACGTTTTTGGGGTGGATGGCATGACCGACGAATGGAAAGCACCGGCCAAGGCAGATGCCGACGGCGGTGACGAGAAAAGCTGGAAGCTGCTGGAGAAGACTCTCCTGGCCGGCGTGCAAGAGCAGCGCCGTTCGCGGCGTTGGGGGATCTTCTTCAAGCTGCTGACGTTTGTTTATCTGTTTATTGCGCTGATCCTGTTCACGCCGCTGATGGACATGGAAAAAAGCGCCACCCGTAGCGATAACTACACCGCGTTGATCGATGTCACCGGGGTGATTGCCGATAAAGAGCCGGCCAGCGCCGATAATATTGTCGGCAGTCTGCGCGCTGCGTTTGAGGACAAGAAGGTCAAAGGTGTCGTCCTGCGCATCAACAGCCCGGGCGGCAGTCCGGTGCAGTCAGGTTATGTGTATGACGAGATCAAGCGCCTGCGCGGCCTGCACCCGGATATCAAGGTGTATGCCGTGATTTCCGATCTGGGTGCTTCCGGTGCTTATTACATCGCCAGCGCGGCGGATCAGATTTATGCCGACAAGGCGAGTCTGGTCGGTTCGATCGGTGTGACGGCGGCCGGTTACGGTTTTGTCGGCACCATGGAGAAGCTTGGCGTTGAGCGTCGCACGTACACCTCGGGCGAACACAAGTCGTTCCTCGATCCGTTCCAGCCGCAGAAGCCGGATGAAACGGCGTTCTGGCAGACGGTGTTGGATACCACGCACAAACAGTTCATCAATAGCGTCAAGCAGGGTCGTGGTGATCGTCTGAAGGACAAAGAGCATCCGGAGCTGTTCTCCGGGCTGGTCTGGTCGGGCGAGCAGGCGCTGCCGTTAGGTTTGATCGATGGGCTGGGCAATGCCAGTTCGGTTGCGCGTGACGTGATTGGCGAGAAAGAACTGGTGGATTTCACCGTTCAGGAATCGCCGTTTGATCGCTTCTCGAAAAAGCTTGGCGCCAGCGTGGCTGAGCAGTTGGCGATGTGGATGGGTTTCCACGGGCCTTCGTTGCGTTAATTCGTTGTAAAGATCAAAAGATCGCAGCCTGCGGCAGCTCCTACACGTTTCATGTCCGATCACATTTTCGTGATGGTATGAATCCCGTAGGAGCTGCCGCAGGCTGCGATCTTTTGCTTTTAAGGAATCTGCACGCCTTCCACCAACAGCATGTCAATCAGCCGAATCAATGGCAGGCCGATCAGGCTGGTCGCGTCCGGCCCTTCAGTAGACTGAAACAAGCTCACCCCCAAACCTTCAGCCTTGAAGCTGCCAGCGCAGTCATAAGGCTGCTCGATACGCAGATAGCGCTCAATGCGCGCCTGATCGAGCTGGCGCATGTGTACGGTAAACGGCACGCAGTCGACCTGGCATTCGCCGGTCTGGCTGTTGAGCAGCGCCAGGCCGGTCAGGAAGGTCACGCTGGCGCCGCTGGCGGCCATCAGTTGCTCGCGGGCCTTCTCGAAGGTGTGCGGCTTGCCGATGATCTGCTCGCCGAGCACGGCAACCTGGTCAGAGCCGATGATCAAGTGCGCAGGATGACTGTCGGCCAGTGCCCGGGCTTTTTGTTCGGCGAGGCGTTTGACCAGTTCGATGGCTGGCTCGCCCGGACGATGACTTTCATCGATATCCGGCGAGGAGCAGACGAACGGCACGTGCAGTCTGGCGAGCAATTCGCGACGATATGTCGAGCTTGAAGCGAGTAATAAAGGCAGCATTCGTGTCTCCTGAGGCAGGTGCGAATTCTAGCGGAGGCGTGCAAGTGACGGACAGGGAACAATTTCCTTTGACATGGGTGGGTGCATCCCTATAATGCTGCGCCTATGTTGAATGACCCGATTCCACCTCACGTTGACCCGCGCAAATTGGCTGATCGTGGCACCACCCTTCAAGGTGAATTGCTGCTAGCCGATTTGAAGAGACTCTGCGACCCGCTTTCCGACGATGTCGGTACGGTGCAGGCGAAATTCGTTTTTGAACGAGATGAACGTAAATCTGTGGTGATCCACAGCTTTATCGACACCGAGGTCAAAATGGTTTGCCAGCGTTGTCTTGAGCTGGTCACCCTGCCGATCCACAGCGAATGCAGTTATGCTGTGGTGAAAGAGGGTGCGAATACCCAGTCGTTGCCGAAAGGTTATGACGTGCTGGAACTGGGCGAAGATCCATTGGATCTGCAGTCACTGATCGAGGAGGAGCTTCTGCTCGCCTTGCCCATTGTGCCTGCTCATCATCCGGAAGAATGCCAGCAGCCGGCGGGTCTCGATGAGCCCGAACCGAGCGAGGACGAGTCAACGCGGTCCAACCCGTTCAGTGTATTGGCGCAGTTAAAGCGTGACCCAAACGTTTAGGAGTTAATCAATTATGGCTGTTCAGCAGAACAAAAAATCCCGCTCTGCCCGTGACATGCGCCGTTCGCACGACGCTCTCGAGGCTAGCACCCTGTCTGTAGAAAAAACCACTGGTGAAGTTCACCTGCGTCACCACGTATCGCCAGAAGGCGTATACCGTGGCCGTAAAGTGATCGACAAGGGCGCTGACGAGTAATCACTTGTCCGCTCAAGTCATCGCGATTGACGCAATGGGCGGGGACTTCGGTCCCCGCAGCATTGTTCAGGCCAGCCTTGCTTGCCTTTCTGCTACGCCCTCGCTGCACCTGACCCTCGTCGGTCAACCCTCCCTTCTTGAAGAATTGATCCACGGCCAATCGGCTGCCGATCGCGCGCGCCTGACGATTGTGGGTGCCAGCGAAGTCATCACCATGGACGAAAAACCGACTCAAGCCTTGCGTGGCAAGCCGGACTCGTCGATGCGTGTCGCCCTGGAGCTGGTGCGTGATGGCAAGGCGCAAGCCTGTGTCAGTGCCGGCAATACCGGTGCGTTGATGGCGCTGTCGCGATTTGTGCTGAAGACCTTGCCGGGTATTGATCGCCCGGCGATGGTGGCGGCAATTCCGACGCAGAAGGGTTTTTGCCAATTGCTCGATCTGGGCGCCAATGTCGATTGCAGTGCCGAGCATCTGCTGCAATTTGCGGTAATGGGTTCGGTGGCGGCGCAGACGCTGGGGATCAATCGTCCGCGCGTGGCGCTGCTGAATATCGGCACTGAAGACATCAAGGGTAACCAGCAGGTCAAACTGGCAGCGACGTTGTTGCAGGCTGCTCGTGGCATCAATTACATCGGCTTCATCGAAGGCGACGGGTTGTATCGCGGCGAGGCGGATGTGGTGGTGTGCGACGGTTTCGTCGGCAATATTCTGCTCAAATCCAGCGAAGGCCTGGCGACGATGATTGCTGCGCGCATCGAGGCGCTGTTCAAAAAGAATCTGGCGTCCCGTGCGGTGGGTGCGTTGGCGCTGCCATTGATGAAGCGTTTGCAGGCTGATCTGGCGCCGGCGCGACATAACGGCGCAAGCTTTCTCGGCTTGCAGGGTATCGTCGTGAAAAGTCACGGTTCGGCCGGTGTTCAGGGCTTCCAGAGTGCGATCCAGCGTGCGCTGATCGAGATTCAAGAGAACTTGCCCGAGCGTCTCCACGGTCGTCTGGAGGATTTGTTGTCTTAGGCGTTTTCGTCGGACAATGCTTAAATGTGACCGCCCGGTTCAAAGGGCCATCCAACTGTCAGTTTCTTGCGTCCCCAAGCGGGGCGTCATTTTCCGACGACAAGATCATTAGGGGCTTGTTACATGTCTGCTTCCCTCGCATTCGTCTTTCCAGGACAGGGTTCGCAGTCCCTCGGCATGCTGGCCGAGCTGGGCGCGCAATACCCGCTGATCCTCGAAACATTCCAAGAAGCCTCCGCTGCTCTGGGCTATGACCTGTGGGCACTGACCCAGCAGGGCCCGGAAGAGCTGCTCAATCAAACCGATAAAACCCAACCGGCCATTCTGACCGCTTCGATCGCCCTGTGGCGTCTGTGGCTGGCAGAAGGTGGCGCGCGTCCGGCCTTTGTTGCCGGTCACAGCCTGGGTGAATACAGCGCGCTGGTTGCCGCTGGCAGCCTGACACTGGCTGACGCGGTGAAGCTCGTTGAGCGCCGTGGTCAACTGATGCAGGAAGCGGTTCCGGCCGGGCAGGGTGGCATGGCCGCGATCCTCGGTCTGGAAGACGCTGACGTGCTGGCAGCCTGTGCCGAAGCTGCGCAAGGTGAAGTGGTCAGCGCCGTCAACTTCAACTCGCCTGGCCAAGTCGTTATCGCCGGTGCCAAGGCTGCCGTTGAGCGCGCCATCGAAGGCTGCAAGGCCCGTGGTGCCAAGCGCGCGATGCCGCTGCCGGTAAGCGTGCCGTCGCACTGCGAATTGATGCGTCCGGCCGCCGAGCGCTTTGCCGAATCCATCGCCGCTATTAACTGGCAGGCGCCGCAGATCCCGGTGGTTCAGAACGTCAGCGCGCAAGTGCCGGCTGATCTGGAAACCCTCAAGCGTGATCTGCTCGAACAACTCTACAAGCCAGTCCGCTGGGTTGAATCGGTACAGACACTGGCAGCCAAGGGCGCGACCAATCTGGTCGAGTGCGGCCCGGGCAAAGTCCTCGCCGGTCTGAACAAACGTTGCGCTGAAGGCGTGGCGACTTCCAACCTCAATACCCCAGACGCTTTCGCTGCCGCTCGCGCAGCGCAAGCCTGAATCAGGAGAAACTTGCATGAGTCTGCAAGGTAAAGTTGCACTGGTCACCGGTGCAAGCCGTGGCATCGGCCAGGCCATCGCGCTGGAACTGGGTCGTCAGGGCGCCATCGTTATTGGCACCGCGACCTCGGCTTCGGGTGCTGAGCGCATTGCTGCAACCCTGAAGGAAAATGGTATTCAGGGCACTGGCCTTGAGCTGAACGTGACCAGCGATGAATCGGTCAGCGCAGTGCTGGCGAGCATTCAGGAGCAGTTCGGTGCGCCAGTGGCGATCCTGGTCAATAATGCCGGCATCACCCGCGATAACCTGATGATGCGCATGAAAGACGATGAGTGGTACGACGTGATCGATACCAACCTGAACAGTCTATTCCGCCTGTCCAAGGGCGTTCTGCGCGGCATGACCAAGGCGCGCTGGGGTCGAATTATCAGTATTGGCTCGGTAGTGGGTGCCATGGGCAACGCTGGCCAAGTAAACTATGCAGCCGCCAAGGCCGGTCTGGAAGGTTTCAGCCGTGCCATGGCGCGTGAAGTCGGTTCGCGTTCGATTACGGTCAACTCGGTAACCCCAGGGTTTATCGACACCGATATGACCCGCGAACTGCCTGAAGCACAGCGTGAAGCCTTGCAGACGCAGATTCCGCTGGGTCGTCTGGGACAAGCTCAAGAGATCGCGTCTGTGGTCGCTTTTCTTGCATCCGACGGTGCGGCATACGTCACTGGGGCTACAATCCCGGTGAACGGTGGGATGTACATGTAAGTAAAATGTGACGGATTGCTTCAAAAAAATGTCATACGAGCTGTCTAAAATCCGTTATAAAGCTGCAATCTATTGATAGGCAGAGGGCCACCGGGTTTGAGGAGTGAAGCTTTCAGTTGAAAAGCTGAAAAGTCTTTCTATACACTTACCCACTGGCCAGCTGCCTGAATTTGTCCATTAGGAGTGAAAACAAGGTATGAGCACCATCGAAGAGCGCGTCAAGAAAATCGTTGCCGAGCAACTGGGTGTTAAAGAAGAAGAAGTGGTTAACACCGCTTCCTTCGTAGAAGACCTGGGTGCCGACTCCCTTGACACCGTTGAGCTGGTGATGGCTCTGGAAGAGGAATTCGAGACCGAAATCCCTGACGAAGAAGCTGAGAAGATCACTACTGTACAAGCTGCAATCGACTACGTTACTAGCCACCAGGCGTAATAGTTTGTAATCGTTGTTTGCTGTCATGGAAAAACCGCACTGCCATCATGGCGTGCGGTTTTTTCTTTAGGCCTGATGCAAAGTCGTCGTCATTTGAAAAAGGAGAGTGCTGTGTCGCGTAGACGCGTCGTAGTCACCGGTATGGGTATGTTGTCGCCACTGGGCACGGATGTGCCGAGCAGTTGGCAGGGCATTCTGGCTGGCCGCAGTGGCATTGGTCTGATCGAACACACCGACCTTTCTGCCTATTCCACCCGCTTTGGCGGCTCGGTAAAGGGCTTCAATGTCGAGGAATACCTGTCGGTCAAGGAAGCACGCAAGCTCGACCTGTTTATTCAGTACGGTCTCGCCGCCGGCTTTCAAGCTGTGCGCAACTCCGGTCTGGAAGTCACCGACGCCAACCGTGAACGCATTGGCGTGGCCATGGGTTCGGGTATCGGCGGTCTGACCAACATCGAAGAAACCAGCCGTACCCTGCATGAGACGGGCCCGCGTCGAATCTCGCCATTCTTCGTGCCAGGCTCGATCATCAATATGATTTCCGGTTTTCTGTCCATCCATCTGGGTGCACAGGGGCCTAACTACGCCATCGCCACTGCATGCACCACCGGTACGCACTGCATCGGCATGGCCGCGCGCAACATCATGTACGACGAAGCCGACGTGATGATTGCCGGCGGTGCCGAAATGGCCGCGTGCGGTCTGGGCATGGGCGGCTTCGGCGCGTCCCGTGCGCTGTCGACCCGCAACGACGAGCCGACCCGCGCCAGCCGTCCATGGGACAAGGGCCGTGACGGTTTCGTCCTGTCCGACGGTGCCGGTGCACTGGTACTCGAAGAGCTGGAGCACGCCAAGGCACGCGGCGCGACCATCTACGCCGAGCTGATCGGTTTCGGCACCAGCGGCGATGCGTTCCACATGACTTCGCCACCGGCCGACGGCGCCGGTGCAGCACGCTGCATCACCAATGCGTTGCGCGACGCGAAGATCAACGTCGACCAAGTGCAATACATCAACGCCCACGGCACGTCGACTCCGGCCGGCGACCTTGCCGAAGCCAACGCGATCAAGTCGGTGTTCGGTGAGCACGCTTACAAGCTGGCGGTCAGCTCGACAAAGTCGATGACCGGCCACCTGTTGGGCGCGGCGGGTGCGGTTGAAGCGATCTTCAGTGTGCTGGCGATCAATAGCCAGGTGGCACCACCGACCATCAACCTCGATGAGCCGGACGAAGGCTGCGATCTCGATTTCGTGCCGCACACCGCGCGCAACATGGACATCGATGTCGTACTGTCCAACTCCTTCGGTTTTGGCGGCACTAACGGCACCCTGGCGTTCCGTCGGTTCGCAGGCTGATGGACTGCTGGGTCGACGGTCAACCGGCTGACGCTCTGTCGCTGAAAGATCGCGGCCTGGCTTACGGCGATGGTCTGTTCGAGACCATTGCTGTGCGTGGCGGCCAACCGATCCTGCTGGATCGGCATCTGGCGCGACTGGCCGATGGCTGTTCGCGTCTGGCCATCGCCGCCGATATCGAGTTGATTCTTCATGAACTGCTGAGCTATGCGGCAGCGATGGGCGAGGGCGTGCTCAAACTCATCCTCACCCGTGGCGACGGTTTTCGCGGTTATGCGCCAGATCCTGCGGCACCGGGCCGACGCATTCTGCAAGGCAATCCACCGGCGGCTTATCCCGTTGTTCATGCTGAACAAGGCGTTCGCCTGTTTCCGTGCAGCACACGCTTGGCTATCCAGCCGCTGCTTGCCGGACTCAAACACCTCAACCGACTCGAACAAGTGCTCGCCCGTGCCGAATGGCAGGACAGCGAACACGCCGAAGGCTTGATGCTCGATCAGGCTGGTCGGGTCATCGAAGGGGTGTTCAGCAACGTGTTTCTGGTGCGTGACGGTGTGTTGATCACGCCCGATCTGAAACGCTGCGGTGTTGCCGGTGTGATGCGCGCCGAAATATTGTTTCAGGCCGAGTCATTGGCCATCCCCACGCAAATCGCCGACATCAGCCTCGAACAGCTGCAATGGGCTGATGAAGTGTTCCTCTGCAACAGTGTTTATGGCGTGTGGCCGGTACGCGCCTACGCTGCACTGAGCTGGCCGGTTGGCCCGCTCACCCGTAAACTGCAAACCATTGCCCGCGCGCTACTGGATGCCTGATTCGTGAGACGTAAACTTTTGCTGCTGCTGGAAACCGGACTGGTTCTGGCAGGGCTGTTGTTGGGCGCCAGCGCCTGGAAGATTCACTCCGCACTGGAACAACCCCTGAACATCACGCAGGAGGAGCTGCTGGATGTGCCGAAAGGCTCTACCCCCACCCGAACTTTCCTCGAACTCGAAACCGATGGCGTCATCAAGGACGCGTTCTGGCTACGGGTTTACTGGCGTTTCAATCTCGCCGGTACTCCGATCCACAGCGGCGAATACCGCATGCAGCCAGGCATGACCGTCAATGGTCTGATCGACTCTTGGAAGCGCGGCGACGTGGTTCAGTACAGCCTCACGCTGGTGGAAGGCTGGAACTTCCATCAAGTGCGTGCTGCATTGGCCAAGGACGAGAAAATCGAGCAGACCCTGAGCGGTTTGAGCGACAGCGACGTGATGGCGAAGATTGGCCACAAAGGCCTGTTCCCGGAAGGGCGTTTCTTTCCTGACACCTACCGCTTCGTGCGCGGTATGACCGATGCCGAGTTGCTGAAAAAGTCCTTCGACCGTCTCGATGAAGTGCTGGCCAGCGAATGGGAAAAACGTGCGTCTGATGTGCCTTACCGGGAGCCGTATCAAGCGCTGATCATGGCCTCGTTGGTCGAAAAAGAAACCGGCGTCCCGCAAGAGCGCGGGCAGATTGCCGGGGTCTTCGTACGGCGGATGGCGTTGGGCATGCAGTTGCAGACCGACCCAACGGTGATCTACGGTTTGGGCGATCGCTACACCGGCAAGCTGACCCGCGCGCATTTGAAAGAGCCGACGCCGTACAACACTTACGTGATTCCTGGCCTGCCGCCGACGCCAATTGCGATGGTCGGGCGTGAAGCGATTCATGCGGCGCTGAATCCGGTCGATGGCACCAGCCTGTACTTCGTCGCGCGTGGCGACGGCAGCCATGTGTTCTCGGATGATCTCGATGCGCATAACGCGGCGGTGCGTGAGTTTCAGCTCAAGCGTCGTGCGGATTATCGTTCCAGCCCGGCGCCTGTAGTTACACCGGAATCTGCGCAAGATCCGATTCCTGCAGCATCACCGGATACCGCGCCGGAAGCGTTGCCGCAAGTTCCCGCCGAGGAACCTGCGCCAACCCCGGCACCGGACGCCGCTGCACCCTCCAACGCGCAATGACTTTGACTAAGGACTGCCTGTGACTGGCTTGTTTATTACTCTGGAAGGCCCGGAAGGCGCCGGCAAAAGCACCAACCGCGAATACCTCGCCGAGCGCCTGCGCGCCGCCGGTATCGAAGTGGTGCTGACCCGTGAGCCCGGCGGTACGCCACTGGCCGAACGGATCCGCGATGTGCTGCTGGCCCCGGCCGAAGAAGTCATGAACCCGGATGCCGAGCTGTTGCTGGTGTTCGCGGCGCGCGCTCAGCACCTGGCCGAAGTGATTCGTCCGGCGCTGGCCCGCGGTGCAGTGGTGCTGTGTGATCGTTTTACCGACTCGACGTACGCCTATCAGGGTGGTGGACGAGGTTTGTCGCTGGAGCGCATCGCTACGCTGGAAAACTTCGTGCAGGGCGATCTGCGTCCTGATCTGACCTTGATTTTCGATCTGCCGGTGGAAATCGGCCTCGCTCGCGCCAGCGCCCGTGGTCGTCTCGATCGTTTCGAGCTGGAAGGCCGGGCGTTTTTCGAGGCAGTGCGCAATGCGTTTCTGAAGCGCGCCGAAGCCGATCCTGCGCGCTATGTGCGCATCGACGCCGGCCAACCATTGGCCAAGGTTCAGCAATCGCTGGATACCTTGCTGCCGAACTTGCTGGAGCTGGCCCGTGGCTGAGGCCTATCCATGGCAGGACAGCCTCTGGCAGCAACTGGCCGGGCGTAAGCAACACGCGCACGCGTATTTGCTGCACGGCCCGGCCGGGATCGGCAAGCGCGCGCTGGCCGAGCGCTTGATGGCGAGCCTGCTGTGCCAGCGTCCGACCCCGGAAGCGTGCGGCGAGTGCAAATCCTGCATGCTGCTTCGGGCCGGCAGTCATCCGGATAATTACATCCTCGAACCGGAAGAAGCCGACAAGGCGATCAAAGTCGATCAGGTGCGTGATCTGGTCAGTTTCGTGGTGCAAACCGCGCAACTGGGCGGGCGCAAAGTGGTGCTGATCGAGCCGGTCGAGGCGATGAACATCAACGCCGCCAACGCCTTGCTGAAAAGCCTCGAAGAGCCTTCCGGCGATACTGTGTTGCTGTTGGTCAGCCATCAGACCAGCCGTTTGCTGGCGACGATCAAGAGTCGTTGCGTGCAACAGGCCTGTCCGCTGCCGAGCGAGGCGATGAGCCTGCAATGGCTGGCTCAGGCGCTGCCCGATTGTTCTGAAGATGAGCGTGTCGAACTGCTGACGCTGGCGGCCGGTTCGCCGTTGATGGCGGTCAGTCTGCAATCTCAGGGTGTGCGTGAACAGCGCGCGCAAGTGGTCGAAGGCGTGAAGAAGTTGCTCAAACAGCAGCAATCGCCGACGCAACTGGCCGAAGAGTGGAAAAGCATTCCGATGCTGCGCCTGTTCGACTGGTTCTGCGACTGGTCGAGCCTGATCCTGCGCTATCAACTGACTCAGGATGAAGCGGGCCTCGGCCTGACCGATATGCGTAAAGTTGTGCAGTACCTCGCGCAGAAAAGTGCGCAGGGCAAAGTCCTCGAGATTCAGGACTGGATTCTCGCGCAGCGGCAGAAAGTCATGAGCAAGGCCAACCTCAATCCGGCGTTGCTGCTGGAGGCGTTGTTGGTGCAATGGGCGGGATTGCCTGGCCAAAGATAAGAATGTGTACCTAGACTCTGAACATCAGCAGTGGAGGTCAACATGAATGAACCCGTCAGCCCGGGGCCGCGTAATGGCATCTTGTCCCTGACCATCAAGGACAAGTCGGTGCTTTACGCCGCCTACATGCCGTTCATCAAGAACGGCGGTCTGTTCATCCCGACCAACAAGAGCTACAAGTTGGGCGACGAGGTGTTCATGCTGCTGAACCTGATGGACGAGGCGGAGAAGATTCCGGTGGCCGGCAAAGTCGCCTGGATCACGCCCAAAGGTGCGCAGGGCAATCGCGCCGCCGGTGTCGGCGTGCAGTTTAATGATGGCGACAACACCGCGCGCAGTCGCATCGAAACCCATCTGGCCGGAGCCCTCAAGTCCGACCGTCCCACTCATACGATGTAAGTAGCCGTCCTTTTTATGCTCGTAGATTCCCATTGTCACCTTGATCGCCTCGACCTCGCCGCCCATGACGGTTCGCTGGATGCCGCACTCGATGCCGCCCGGCAGCGCGGGGTAGGGCACTTTCTGTGCATCGGCGTCAGCGCCGACAACGCTGCCGACGTCAAAGCCCTTGCTGAGCGTTACGACGACGTCGATTGCTCGGTCGGCGTGCATCCGCTGGATGTGCAGCCGGGCGCTGCGCCTGCGCTTGATTGGCTGCTGCACGAACTCAATCATCCGAAAGTGGTGGCGATCGGCGAAACCGGTCTGGATTATCACTACGAGCCGGAAGCCGCTGAATTGCAGCAGGAGTCGTTTCGTCTGCACCTGCAGGCGGCGCAGCAAACGGGCAAACCGGTGATCATCCACACCCGTGGCGCGCGGGCCGATACTCTTGAACTGCTGCGCGAAGCGGCGCTGCCTCAGGCCGGTGTGCTGCATTGCTTCACCGAAGACTGGGACATGGCCAAAGCTGCGCTGGACATGGGTTATTACATTTCCCTGTCGGGGATCGTCACCTTCCGCAATGCCGATGCGTTGCGCGATGTCGCAAGCAAAGTCCCGGCGGATCGCTTGCTGGTGGAAACCGACTCGCCGTACCTGGCGCCGATCCCGTACCGCGGCAAGCCAAACCTGCCGCAATACGTGCGTGAAGTGGCGGAATTCCTTGCGATGCTGCGCGGTGAGAACTACGAGCGGTTTGCCGAGCAGACCACCGAAAACTTCAAACGCCTGTTCCCGCTGGCCTCCGTTAAATCTGCCGTGTAGGAGCTGCCGCAGGCCGCGATCTTTTGATCTTGATTTTGACAGGCAAAGGCAAAAGATCGCAGCCTGCGGCAGCTCCTACAGGTGTGATGTTCGGGTAGCTGGGGTAAGGGTCAAATCGCAGGCAAAAAAAACCCGGGTTCTGGGGGGTGAATCCGGGTTAAGACCATTAGGAGTAAAACAAAGGCACGCGGTCCGTTGGTACCTTTATCGGCGCGACACTTGGGGGAGATGTCGCCCGACAGTTCAAGTATTGATCAGTCTGGCGTGCAGTCCAGTGAGCCGGTCGGGGTTTTTAAACAAATTTGGAATACGTTTGCTTCAGTTGAGTTCTCATTGCGTCCAAAACGTTCTCAAAATGAACAAGAAACGCAGATATGGTCGGATGATCCGTGCATTTTTGCGCAAGTTAGGCATAATACGCGGCTTCGAATTTTGACCCTTCAGACCTTTTCTTATGCACAAAGAACCTCGTAAGGTCCGTGAGTTTCGTCGCCGCGAGCAAGAAATTCTCGATACCGCGCTCAAGCTGTTCCTCGACCAAGGTGAAGACAGTGTCACCGTCGAGATGATTGCTGATGCCGTCGGTATCGGCAAAGGCACGATCTACAAGCACTTCAAATCCAAGGCGGAAATCTACCTGCGCCTGATGCTCGATTACGAGCGCGATTTGAACGAGCTGCTGCATTCGGCCGACGTCGACAAGGACAAGGAAGCGCTGTCCCGCGCCTACTTCGAATTCCGCATGCGCGACCCGCAGCGCTATCGCCTGTTCGATCGCCTCGAAGAGAAGGTGGTCAAGGGCAATCAAGTGCCGGAAATGGTCGAAGAGTTGCACAAGATCCGTGCCTCGAACTTCGAACGTCTGACCCTGTTGATCAAGGGCCGCATCAGCGAAGGCAAACTCGAAGACGTGCCGCCGTACTTCCACTACTGCGCATCCTGGGCGCTGGTGCACGGCGCGGTGGCGCTGTATCACTCGCCGTTCTGGAGCAACGTGCTGGAAGATCAGGAAGGTTTCTTCCAGTTCCTGATGGACATCGGCGTGCGCATGGGCAACAAGCGCAAGCGCGACCCGGAAACCCCAAGCAGCTGAGCCATTCAGCCGCCTTATTGCGCCATGATTTCGCTACATGTCGCAGTACCGCAGGAATATACTCAGGCATAGGGCTTGCTAAAACTTGATTTGTGAGTCAAGTTTTAGCGGCTCGAAATTTTTCCGCCGGAGTGATCATGATCGTTGACCGTCAAGGCAGGCGTTTTCGCAATTTGCGCATCAGCCTGACCTCAGCCTGCAATTACGCGTGTACCTACTGCGTGCCCAACGGCAAGCGGCTGGTGGCTGCGCAGGATGAACTGTCGGCCGAAGCCATGGCGCGCGGCGTTGAATACCTGATCGAAGCCGCCGGCATCGAGCGCTTGCGCATCACCGGCGGCGAGCCGCTGGTCAGCCCGAAACTCGAATCGTTCATGACCGCCGTCGGCAAGATGGGCCTGGAAGACATCAGTCTGACCACCAACGGTCAACTCCTCGCCAAGAAACTCCCGCTGTTGGTCGATGCCGGTATACGCCGGATCAACGTGTCCCTCGATACCCTCGACGCCGGTGCCTTCCGCAGCATCGCTCGTGGCGGCGATCTGGCTACCGTGCTTGATGGCATGGATCAAGCTGCTGCCGCGGGGATGAAGATCAAGGTCAATATGGTGCCGTTGCGTGGGCAGAACCTTGATCAAGTGATGCCGCTGCTTGATTACTGTCTGCAACGAGGTTTCGAACTGCGCTTTATCGAATTGATGCGCATGGGCCACCTGGCCAAAGACTCCAATGCCTTCCTGCAACAATTCGTCAGCCTTGAGCAATTGCTCAGCCTGATCGGCGAGCGTTACGAGTATGCGCAGACTGATGCGCCGATCGATGCCACCGCTGTGCGCTATGCGATTCCGGGCTTGGGCAACTTCGGCGTGATTGCCAACGAAAGCGTGCCGTTCTGTCGGACATGCTCGCGCTTGCGACTGTCGTCGACCGGCTGGCTGCATGGCTGCCTGTCGTCGAGCAACCGCCACTATGTCGGTGATCTGCTCGACAAGCCGCGTCATCAGGCGTTGCCAGCGCTGCAGCGTTTGTTGGTCAAGGCGTTGGGCGACAAGCAGGAAGTGGCGTTCTCTGGCGGTGCAACCGTCATGAAGATTATCGGCGGCTGATACTCCCTATTCGCGGGCAAGCCTTGCTCCTACAGGATCGCGTAAATCTGTAGGAGCAAGGCTTGCCCGCGAAAGCATTCTATAAATCAACGAAGATCCCGAGCTGGCGCAAAAGCTGCATCCAACGGCCATTCGCCGGTTTTCCGTCACCGGCCTCTGGAGGAATAGGATGCGTAGCCTGGTTTTGCTGCTGGCCGTTTTGGCGCTTGGCGGCTGTATGACTGTCAGCGATATGGCCGAAGGCACTCGCTACCAGATGAGCGACGCCGGTTTGCTCGATCACAGCGACAGCCGTCGCGTGAACAACTTCCGCATTCAGCCTGATTCGTTCATCTACATCGCCCAAGGCGCGTTCGCCCCGCCGGGCGGTTCTTACCCGCGTCCAAACGTGGTCGCCGAAGAAGCCTTCAAGGGTTTCGTCGAATACTTCCCGATGGTGCGTCGTGCCCGCGCTCCGGAAGGCCTTGATCAGGCGATGGGTGAGGCCCGCGATGCCGGTGCTCACTACCTGCTGTACACGCGTTTCGCCAAGGCTGACGACCGCATTGGTAACTCTGATGAGTGGCTCGATGAAGAAGCGGTCGACCGTCTCGGCATCGACGGTGGCGTGATTCAGATCATGTTGATCGAGACCAGCACCCAGTATTTGATTGATACTGCACGCATCAAAAGTCGTGGCGGTTTACTGACGTTCCACGACAATAAACCCGAAGACCTCATCGGCCCGCCGCTGGCACAGTACGCGCGCAGCCTGTTGGGGATCGGCGACCAATAAATTCAAGGAGAACGCCATGAGTGGCCCGCAAAAAGCCAATGACCTGTTGGGACAAATCCCCAAAACCAAAGGCTTGCCGCCGGTGCACTTGTGGAACCCGGACTTCTGCGGCGACATCGACATGCGCATCGCCCGCGACGGCACCTGGTATTACCTGGGCACGCCGATCGGGCGTAAGCCGATGGTCAAACTGTTCTCGACGATCATGCGCCGCGATGGCGATGATTATTTCCTGATTACTCCGGTCGAGAAGGTCGGGATCAAGGTCGACGACGCGCCGTTTGTGGCGATTGCCGTTGAGGTGGAAGGCGAGGGTGAGGCGCAGCTTTTGCGTTTTACCACCAACGTGGATGAGACGGCTGAGGCCGGGCCTGAGCATCCGATCCGCGTCGAGATTGATCCGACGACGCAAGAGCCTGCGCCTTATGTGCATGTGCGTTCCAATCTTGAGGCGTTGATTCACCGCAATGTGTTCTACCAAATGGTGGAATTGGCGGTCAGCCGCGAAATCGATGGCCAGCGCTGGCTGGGCGTGTGGAGCGGCGGCGAGTTCTTCCGCATCGGCCTCGAACCTTAAAAGATCGCAGCCTGCGGCAGCTCCTACAGGGCATACATCTGTAGGAGCTGCCGAAGGCTGCGATCTTTTTTGTCGTTGACACCCAATCATATGATGATTAGCTTTATCACCCATCGCACTCCGCTTTGAGGTGTTCATGTCCAGCAGCTTCCACGCATCCACGGTTGACTGGCTCGGCAGCTGGATCGCCGCCGGCCAGGTCAAACCTGGGCAGACCATCAAGGTCGAGGCGGATCTGGGTGAGCAGCTCGGCGTCAGTCGCACGGTGATCCGCGAAGCGATCAAAACCCTCGTTGCCAAAGGCATGCTCGAAGTCGGGCCGAAAGTCGGCACCCGCGTGCTGCCGGTTCGGCGCTGGAATCTGTTCGATCCGCAAGTCGTCGGTTGGCTGTCGCGCAACGGCTTGCCGGAAAACTTCGTCGATGACCTGCTTGATCTGCGCCGCACCATCGAACCGATGGCCGTACGCTGGGCCTGCGAGCGCGCCACCTTCGAACAGATCGAAGCCGTTCAACTGGCCTACAACGCCCTCGAACGCGCGGTCGACAGCGGCATCGATTACAACCGCGCCGATCAGGTCTTTCACGAATGCATCCTCGCGGCCAGTCACAATCAATTCATTGAACAAATGGTGCCGGCGCTCGGCGCTTTGTTGGCGGTGTCGTTTGAAGTGTCTGCCGCCGATCCCGATGAACTGCGCCGCACATTACCGATCCACAAAGACATGGCCGATGCCATTGCCGCCAGAGATTCCGCGCGCGGTGTGTGGGCGTGCATGACTTTGATCGATAACGCCGATCTGGCGATCAAACGTTTTTACCCAAAAGTCATGGCCGACAAAAAA
Organism: Pseudomonas sp. PS01303; assembly: GCF_029959385.1. NCBI lineage: Bacteria > Pseudomonadati > Pseudomonadota > Gammaproteobacteria > Pseudomonadales > Pseudomonadaceae > Pseudomonas > Pseudomonas sp. PS01303. Next base: position 11,061 of record NZ_JASCPK010000023.1, on the reverse strand, counting down.
GCCAGCTGAACACACAGAAATCCCCTGTAGGAGTGAGCCTGCTCGCGATAGCGGTGAATCAGTCGCATTGAAGTCAACTGACACGACGCGATCGCGAGCAGGCTCACTCCTACAGAAAATCATAAGAACAATAGAGGAATGGATATGCCGTGTACCCCCCTGACCCAACACCGCGCCCAACTCGGTGAAGGCCCGTTCTGGGACGCGCCGACCCAGGCGTTGTACTGGGTCGACATCGCCGGCAAACAGGCCCTGCGCCTGATCGGCCAGAACGTACAAATCTGGCAAATGCCCGAGCACGTTTCTGCGTTCATCCCCTGCGCCAGCGGCGATGCGCTGGTCACGCTCAGCAGTGGCGTCTATCGCCTCGACCTCGATTCCCCTGGCCTCGAACCGCGCCTGACCCTGTTCTGCGTCGCCGACCCGCAACCGGGCAATCGGCCCAATGAAGCGCGTTGCGATGGCCAAGGCCGTTTGTGGCTCGGCACCATGCAAAACAACATCGGCGAAAATGGCGAAGACCTGCCGATCACTCGCCGCTCCGGTGGCCTGTTCCGCGTCGATGCGGATCAACGCGTCACGCCATTGCTGCGCGGTTTGGGCATTCCCAACACGCTGCTGTGGAGTGACGACGGCACCACAGTTCTGTTCGGCGACAGCATGGACAGCACGCTCCATCGCTATTTCATTCAAACGGACGGCCATCTCGGTGCCGCCGAAACCTGGTACGGCCCCGACCAACAGGGCGGCCCGGACGGTTCGGCGATGGACGCCGAAGGTTACGTGTGGAATGCCCGTTGGGATGGCAGTTGCCTGCTGCGCCTGACGCCTGAAGGCAAAGTCGAGCGCAAAATCGAGTTGCCTGTCAGCCGCCCGACCAGTTGCGTGTTCGGTGGCGATGACCTGAAAACCCTGTACATCACCAGCGCCCAGAGCCCGCACAAGCATCCTCTGGACGGTGCAGTGCTGTCGATGCGCGTTGATGTGCCGGGAGAACTCTGTACGCGCTTTGCTGGTTAAATCCCAAAATATGGGATGCAAAATTATATATTGAGATTATTTGGCCGGCGGGTTTATAGTCGGCTCCAGCAGTAACACGCACTCACACTTAAAAAGAACAAAACAGGTGAAGTGATGCAGCGAATCTCCATCGCACTCCCACGCGGAGTCCGCGTCTCGCAACGGCCCCATGCCGTCAGCGACGCCTGCCTGTTTTGTTTCAAACGCCTTCCGAACCGGACATCGTCAGCTGTCCGGTTTTTTTGTGCTTGCGAAACAGGAGTCGAGATCCATGGCTGAACCCCTTTCCCTGCCGCCGGTGCCTGCACCGCCGAAGGGCGAGCGTCTGAAAGACAAGGTGGTCTTGCTGACCGGCGCTGCGCAAGGCATCGGTGAAGCGATCGTTGCTGCGTTTGCCTCGCAGCAAGCGAAACTGCTGATCAGCGATATTCAGGCCGAAAAGGTTGAGAAGGTTGCCGCCCACTGGCGCGAGCAGGGCTGTGACGTGCAGGCGCTCAAGGCCGATGTGTCGCGCCAGCACGATCTGCACGCGATGGCCAAACGCGCCGTTGAATTGCACGGTCGTATCGACGTGCTGGTCAACTGCGCCGGGGTCAACGTGTTCCGCGATCCGCTGGAAATGACCGACGAAGACTGGCATCGCTGCTTCGCCATCGACCTCGATGGCGCCTGGTTCGGCTGCAAAGCAGTGCTGCCGCAGATGATCGAGCAGGGCGTTGGCAGCATCATCAACATCGCCTCGACCCATTCCAGCCACATCATTCCCGGCTGCTTCCCGTACCCGGTGGCCAAACATGGTTTGCTCGGCCTGACCCGCGCCCTCGGCATCGAATACGCGGCGAAAGGCATTCGCGTCAACGCCATCGCGCCGGGCTACATCGAAACCCAATTGAATGTTGATTACTGGAACGGTTTCGCCGATCCGCACGCCGAACGTCAGCGCGCCTTCGATCTGCATCCGCCGAAACGTATTGGTCAGCCACTGGAAGTGGCGATGACCGCTGTATTTCTGGCCAGCGACGAAGCCCCTTTTATCAACGCGTCATGCATCACCATCGATGGTGGCCGCTCGGTGATGTACCACGACTGAGCGCAGCGGCTTTCACGCGGGTAGATCCGGGTGAAATCCAATCATCATACGATATGACTATTTTCAACAGGCTTTGCAGGAACACGCTTTAACGCTTTTCAAACATTGCTCAAAAAAAATAACAAGGAGTCAGCTTATGAAACGTCGTTTCGGGATTCGTACCCTGTGCACTACCGCCCTGGCGGTCACTGCATTCAGCCTGAGCAGTTCGCTGCTCGCTGCCGACACCGTGAAAATCGGTTTTCTGGTCAAGCAGGCTGAAGAGCCGTGGTTCCAGACCGAGTGGGCTTTCGCCGAGAAAGCCGCCAAGGACAAGGGCTTCGAACTGATCAAGATCGCCGTGCCAGACGGCGAGAAAACCCTCTCGGCCATCGACAGCCTTGCCGCCAACGGTGCGAAGGGCTTCGTGATCTGCCCGCCGGACGTGTCGCTCGGCCCGGCGATCATGGCCAAAGCCAAACTCAATGACCTGAAAGTGATTGCCGTCGACGACCGTTTTGTCGACGCCAACGGCAAGTTCATGGAAGACGTGCCGTACCTCGGCATGGCCGCGTTCGAAGTCGGCCAGAAGCAGGGCAACGCGATGGTCGCCGAAGCGAAGAAGCGTAACTGGGACTGGAAAGACACCTACGCGGTGGTCAACACCTACAACGAACTCGACACCGGCAAGAAACGCACCGACGGCTCGGTGAAATCCCTTGAGGACGCCGGCATGCCGAAGGATCACATCCTCTTCGCCGCGCTGAAAACCCTCGACGTACCGGGCAGCATGGACGCCACCAACTCGGCGCTGGTGAAACTGCCGAGCGCGGCGAAAAACCTGATCATCGGCGGCATGAACGACAACACCGTGCTCGGCGGCGTGCGCGCCACTGAAGCCGCAGGTTTCGCAGCGACCAACGTGATCGGCATCGGCATCAACGGCACCGACGCCATTGGCGAATTGAAAAAGCCTAACAGCGGCTTCTTCGGCTCGATGCTGCCAAGCCCGCACATCGAAGGCTACAAAACCGCCGAGATGATGTACGAGTGGGTCACCACCGGCAAAGAACCGCCGAAGTACACCGCCATGGACGACGTCACCCTGATCACCCGCGAGAACTTCAAGCAAGAGCTGGAAAAAATCGGCTTGTGGAACTGATGCAGCGACGGCCCGGGCAGCCGGGCCGTTTTTCGGTGTGAAGAGGTGGCTTTATGCACGCGCAAGTACAGACACAACAACACAGCTCCAGCGGCAGCCTGCGCTTCAACGGGATCGGCAAAACCTTTCCCGGTGTGAAGGCGTTGGACGCCATCAGCTTCGTCGCGCATCCGGGGCAGGTTCATGCCTTGATGGGCGAGAACGGCGCCGGCAAATCGACCCTGCTGAAAATCCTTGGTGGCGCTTACATCCCCAGCAGCGGCGAGTTGCAGATCGGCGAGCAGACCATGGCGTTCAGGTCGACCGCTGACAGCATCGGCAGCGGCGTCGCGGTGATTCACCAAGAGCTGCATCTGGTGCCGGAAATGACCGTCGCCGAAAACCTGTTTCTCGGCCACCTGCCGGCCAGTTTCGGTTTGATCAATCGCGGCGCGCTGCGTCAGCAAGCGTTGAATTGCCTCAAAGGCCTGGCCGACGAAATCGATCCGCAGACCAAAGTCGGACGCCTGTCACTCGGCCAACGGCAACTGGTAGAAATCGCCAAAGCCCTGTCACGCGGCGCGCATGTCATTGCCTTCGACGAGCCGACCAGCAGCCTCTCGGCCCGTGAGATCGACCGCTTGATGGCGATCATCGGCCGCTTGCGCGACGAGGGCAAAGTCGTGCTCTATGTCTCGCACCGGATGGAAGAAGTGTTCCGCATCTGCGACGCGGTCACGGTGTTCAAGGACGGCCGCTACGTGCGCACCTTCGAGGACATGAGCCAGTTGACCCATGATCAACTGGTGACCTGCATGGTCGGTCGCGACATTCAGGACATCTACGATTATCGCCATCGTCCACGCGGCGCCGTCGCGCTGAAGGTCGATGGCTTGCTCGGCCCAGGTCTGCGTGAGCCGATCAGTTTCGAGGCGCACAAAGGTGAAATTCTTGGCCTGTTCGGATTGGTCGGGGCAGGGCGCACCGAGCTGTTCCGCTTGCTCAGCGGCCTTGAACGCAACACCGCGGGACGCCTCGAGCTGCGCGGCCATGAACTGAAACTGCGCTCACCGCGCGACGCGATTGCGGCGGGGATCCTGCTGTGTCCGGAAGATCGCAAGAAGGAAGGCATCATCCCGCTGGCCAGCGTCGCCGAGAACATCAACATCAGTGCCCGTGGCGCGCATTCGGGGCTCGGTTGCCTGATTCGCGGCTTGTGGGAAAAGGGCAACGCCGACAAACAGATCAAAGCGCTGAAAGTGAAAACCCCGCACGCCGGTCAGCAGATCAAATTCCTTTCCGGCGGCAATCAGCAGAAGGCCATTCTCGGCCGTTGGTTGTCGATGCCGATGAAGGTCTTGCTGCTCGACGAACCAACGCGCGGCATCGACATCGGCGCCAAAGCGGAGATCTACCAGATCATCCATAACCTCGCCGCCGAGGGCATTTCGGTGATCGTAGTGTCCAGCGACCTGATGGAAGTGATGGGCATTTCCGACCGCATTCTGGTGCTCTGCGAAGGCGCCCTGCGCGGCGAAATCAGCCGCGACCAGGCTAACGAATCCAACCTGCTGCAACTGGCTTTGCCGCGCCACCGCGCTGACGGCGTGGCGAACTGAGAGGTGACTATGATGACAACCCAAAACGAAACCCTGCCCAAAGAGCGCAAACCGCTGGACATGCGCCGCTTCCTTGATGACTGGGTCATGTTGCTGGCGGCGGTGGGCATTTTCGTGGCCTGTACGCTGCTGATCGACAACTTCCTTTCGCCGCTGAACATGCGTGGCCTCGGCCTGGCGATTTCCACCACCGGGATCGCCGCGTGCACGATGTTGTATTGCCTGGCGTCGGGGCATTTCGACTTGTCGGTGGGCTCGGTGATCGCCTGCGCCGGCGTGGTCGCGGCGGTGGTGATGCGCGACACCAACAGCGTGTTTCTCGGTGTCAGTGCAGCGTTGGTGATGGGCCTGATTGTCGGGCTGATCAACGGGATTGTGATCGCCAAGTTGCGCGTCAATGCGTTGATCACGACGTTGGCGACCATGCAGATCGTTCGCGGTCTGGCGTACATTTTTGCCAACGGCAAAGCGGTGGGCGTGTCGCAGGAATCGTTCTTCGTGTTTGGTAACGGCCAGTTGTTTGGCGTGCCGGTGCCGATTCTGATCACCATCGTGTGCTTTCTGTTTTTCGGCTGGCTGCTGAATTACACCACCTACGGGCGCAACACCATGGCCATCGGCGGCAACCAGGAAGCGGCGCTGCTGGCGGGCGTGAACGTTGATCGCACCAAGATCATTATCTTTGCCGTGCATGGCGTGATTGGCGCGCTGGCGGGGGTGATTCTGGCGTCGCGGATGACCTCGGGGCAGCCGATGATTGGTCAGGGGTTTGAACTGACGGTGATCTCGGCTTGCGTGTTGGGCGGGGTGTCGTTGAGCGGCGGGATTGGCATGATCCGGCATGTGATTGCCGGGGTGTTGATTTTGGCGATTATCGAGAATGCGATGAACCTGAAGAATATTGATACCTTCTACCAGTACGTGATTCGCGGGTCGATTCTGCTGCTGGCCGTCGTCATCGACCGCCTCAAACAACGCTAAGATCAAGAGCCCCTCACCCCAGCCCTCTCCCAGAGGGAGAGGGGGCCGATCGAGGTGTCTCGCGTAATCCGTCGACCTGAAAGACCTCGGCGATTATGGATTCGGCACCGCACTTTCAAGTCAGCGTACTTCCACAATATCCCCCATTCAGTCCCCTCTTCCTCCGGGAGAGGGCTAGGGTGAGGGTGCTTTTGACCTTCAACCTTCCGTCACTTCCCCTAAATTTCCCTTGCTCGCCCGAACCCGTTTCGGTTATCACTTTGTACATGATTAGACAGGTACGATTTGACAAGAAACAACGGGTGGTCGACGAACTCGTCCGGCGCATCGAAAGCGGCCTCATGGAGGACGGCTTTCTGTTGCCCGGCGAGCATCAGTTGGCTCAAGAATTCAAAGTCAGCCGTGGCACGCTGCGCGAAGCGCTGGCCGAACTGAAGCGGCGTAAATATATCGCCACACAAAGCGGGGTCGGCTCGATCGTCACCTTCGACGGTGTCGCCCTCGACCAGCGCAGCGGTTGGGCGCAGGCGCTGGCCGACAGCGGCGCGATGATCAACACCGAAGTGTTGCGTCTGGAAGCCGTGACCCGGCCCGATCTGCTCGCGCGTTTTGGCACTGACCAATTCATCACCCTCGACCGTCGTCGCCGTTCCACCGAAGGCACGCTGGTGTCCCTTGAACGTTCTTTGATGCCGGCCACCGGCGGCCTGGAAAGCCTGCCGCGCGTCGGTCTGATCGACAATTCCCTGACCATCACCCTGGCGGCCTACGGCTACGTCGGCGAGCGCGGCGATCAATGGATCGGCGCCGAACCACTGAATGCCGTCGACGCTGAACTGCTCGGCCGCGCGGAAGGCACGGTGTTCCTCAAAGCCCTGCGCACCACTTATGACCGGCAGAACCGTTTTATGGAGCTGGTCGAAAGCCTGCTCGACCCGGTGCATTTCCGTCTGCACCTGCAATTTGGAGAAGCAAAATGACCCCGCTCAACCGTGCCCTCGGCGCTTTCTATGGCCTGGCCCTCGGCGACGCGCTGGGCATGCCGACGCAATCGCTGAACCGCGAAACCATCAAGGCGCGCTTCGGCCAGATCACCGATCTGCAAGATGCCGGGCCACTGCAACCGATCGCCGCGAACATGCCTAAAGGCTCGATCACCGACGACACCGAACAGGCAATTCTAGTCGGGGAATTATTGGTTGAAGGCAATGGCCACATCGAACCGGCGATCCTCGCGCAACGCCTGATCGAGTGGGAAGCCGCGATGCAGGCCAAGGGCTCGCAGGATTTGCTCGGCCCGTCGACCAAACGCGCTATCGAAATGATCCTCGCCGGTCACTCACCGGAAGAGGCGGGGCGTTATGGCACCACCAACGGCGCAGCGATGCGCATTACACCGGTCGGCATCGCGGCGGATGTCGCCAATCCTGAGCGTTTTATTGCCGCCGTGGTGCAGGCCTGCCAGGTCACTCACAACACCACGCTGGGGATTTCCAGTGCGGCGGCGGTGGCGGCGGTGGTGTCTGCGGGCATCAACGGCATGGATCTGGGCGAGGCGTTGAACCTCGGTCAGCAAATCGCTCAGCAAGCGGAAGCGCATGGTCACTGGGTTGCCGGTGGGCGCATCGCTTCGCGGATCAGTTGGGCGCGCAGCATCAGCGTCGACAGCGACAACGCGTTGCTCGCCGATCTGCTCTACGACGTGATCGGTACATCGGTGGCGTCGCAGGAATCGGTGGTGGTCTCGTTCGCGCTGGCGCAGCAAGTGGCCGTCGGTGAGATGAGTGCGTTTGATGCGCTGTGCATGGCTGCCAGTCTTGGCGGCGACACCGACACCATCGCGGCGATTCTTGGGGCGATGCTTGGGGCCTGCCTGGGTCTTGAGAGTTGGCCTGTCGAGATGATCGAGACAGTGAAAACCGTCAACGATCTGGAGCTTGAACCCCTTGTGAAAGGACTCCTCACTCTTCGCTGAGGACACCCATGTGTAGGAGCTGCCGAAGGCTGCGATCTGTTGATCTTCAGCAGTCTTCAGGCCGCCCCAAAATCGAGATCAAAAGATCGCAGCCTGCGGCAGCTCCTACAGGGGAGAGGTGCAGGTATTGAATTGCCCATAAACACAAGAATGGCAAACAGGAGCATTTTTCATGAGTTCATCAAACGCCGGGCAAAGCGCCGGACAACTGGAAACCCGCGGCATCGAGCCGGTGCCGGAAGCCGAGTGCAACGGTCATCCGCTGCAACTGTTCTGGGTCTGGTTCGCCGCCAACATTTCCATCCTCGGTCTGCCGCTGGGCGCCACGCTGGTCGCGTTTCGCGGGTTGGCGATCTGGCAAGCCATCATCGTCGCAATCATCGGTGCTGCCGGCTCGTTTGCCGTGGTCGGGATCATCTCGATTGCCGGTCGCCGTGGCCGTGCGCCGAGCCTGACCCTGTCGCGCGCAATCTTCGGCGTGCGCGGCAATATTGGCCCGACGCTGGTCTCGCTGATGTCGCGTCTGGGCTGGGAAACGGTCAACACCACCACCGCGGCATTCGTGCTGTTGTCGCTGTGTTCGATCCTGTTTGGCTCGCCGGTTGAAGCGAAAAGCGCTCCGGTACTGACGCTGATTTTCATCGCCATTTTCGTCCTGCTGACCTTGTCGGTTTCCGGCCTCGGTCACGCGACGTTGCTGGTGATCCAGAAGTGGGCGACCTACGTGTTCGGCGCGCTGAACATTCTCGTCGGCGGCTTCCTCTGCGCCACCATCGACTGGAGCGCGGTGTTCAACGCCACGCCGGCACCGATGAGCGCGATGATCATCGGCATCGGCACCATGGCCGCCGGCACCGGCATCGGTTGGGCCAACGCTGGCGCCGACATGTCGCGCTATCAGCATCGCAGCGTCAAAGCCGTACGCTTGGTCGCGTCGGCAGCATTCGGCGCAGGCATTCCGCTGGTGTTGTTGATCACCCTTGGCGGCTTGCTCTCGGTGGGCAACAACGACCTGGCTTCGGCGACTGACCCGATCGTGGCGATCCGCGACATGTTGCCAACGTGGATGGCCGTGCCTTACCTGCTCACCGCCTTCGGTGGCCTGCTGCTGTCGAACAACCTGTCGGTGTACTCCGCCGGTTTGACCACGCTGACCCTCGGTCTGAAGGTCAAGCGCGTCTACGCCGTGGTGGTCGATATCGTTGCGATCTTCGCCGGTTCGATCTACTTCATGCTGATCGCTGACAGCTTCTACGGCCCGTTCATCACCTTCATTTCCTTGCTGGCAGTGCCGATCACCGCGTGGGTCGGGATCTTCATCGTTGACCTGATTCACCGTCACTACTACAGCCCGACAGACTTGCTCGATGTCAGCCCGCGCAGCGCCTACTGGTACAACGGCGGCATCGAGTGGCGTGCGTTCGGCGCGTGGGCGATTGCCATCGTACTCGGCTTCAGCTTCACCACCATCGGCACCACCGCTGAAAATGTCTGGTTCAAGGGCTTCCTGTCCGACTCGTGGCTGGGCCACAACGGCCTCGGCTGGATCGTGACCTTCGTGGTCGCCGGTGGCATTTACTTCGTCCTCGGCGGGGCGAAAGATCGCCGCGCCGCGCCAACCGAGAATGCTCATGCCTAAGATGCTGCACACCGGCCAGGTCATCATCGACCTGGTCATGGCCGTGGATAAACTGCCGCAGATTGGCGGCGACGTGCTCGCGCAGTCAGCCGGTTTCGAGGCCGGCGGCGGCTTCAACGTGATGGCAGCGGCGGTACGTAATGGCTTGCCGGTGGTGTACCTCGGTCGCCACGGCACCGGGCGTTTCGGCGATCTGGCGCGTGACGCGATGACTGTCGAAGGCATTCACATCGGCATCAAAGAACGTGCGCCGCGCGACACCGGTTTGTGTGTGGCGCTGACAGATGCCTCGGCTGAGCGCAGTTTCATTTCCTACATCGGCGCTGAGGGTGAAGTGACCGAGGACGATCTGAACAGCGTTGCCGCCGAGGCGGGCGATTACGTTTATCTCAGCGGTTACAGCTTGCTTCACGAAGGCAAGGCACAGGCGTTGCTCGACTGGACGCTGGCGTTGCCGGGCTCGGTCAACGTGGTCTTCGATCCGGGCCCGCTGGTGGAATCGCCGGATTCGCCGATGATGCAGGCGCTGCTGCCACGCATTGATGTGTGGACGAGTAACAGTGTTGAAGCGCTGCGGTTTACCGGCGCTGAAGACATTGCGCTGGCGCTGGATCGGCTGGCTGAGCATCTGCCCAAAGAGGTGTTGATGGTGGTGCGCGACGGGCCGCAGGGTTGCTGGATTCATCAGGCTGATGAGCGTCGGCATGTGCCGGGTTTTGCCGTGAAAGCGGTGGACAGCAATGGCGCTGGCGATGCGCATGCCGGGGTGTTTGTTGCCGGGTTGGCGCAGGGTTTGAGTGCGCATGAAGCGGCGCGGCGGGCGAATGCGGCGGCGGCCATTGCGGTGACCCGCTGGGGGCCGGCGACCTCGCCGGGGACGGCTGAGGTGGATGCGTTTATCCGCGAGTCTGGCGGTGCTTGATAGATAGCTTTCGCGAGCAAGCCCGCTCCCACATTGGATCTGTGTCGCACCTAAATCCCCGGGAGGAGCTGCCGAAGGCTGCGATCTGTTGATCTTGAAAATCAAAAGATCGCAGCCTGCGGCAGCTCCTACAGGGGGATGTGTCAACTGGCCTTGCGCAGCGCCTCGATCAACTGCTGCTTACGCATCGAAGACCGCCCCGGAATTTTCTTGGCCCGGGCCTCCTTCATCAAACTATCAACCGTCTGCGCATCCCGCGAAGCCGTGCTGTTACGCGAATGTCCCTCGCGACTGGCCACTGCTCGTCGCGACGACTCTTTGCGATCTTCAGACTTGGCACTCGCCGGTTTCTTGCGCCCGGAACCGCCGGCCTTGTCGCCGCCTCCCGATTGTTTGTTCACCGTCGCCCAGGCTCGCGCTTCGGCTTCATCCTTCGGCACGCCCTTATTTTCGTAGCTGTCTTCGACGTGCTCGGCTTTGCGCTTTTGCTCGGCGGTGTATTTTTCTTTGCTTCCACGAGGCATGGGATTTCTCCTTGCATCCGTAGATGAATTGCCATGTAGGAGCTGCCGAAGGCTGCGATCTGTTGATCTTCAAAATCAAAAGATCGCAGCCTCCGGCAGCTCCTACATAATTTACGATCACACGATCACACGATCACACGATCACACGATCACACGATCACACGATCACAC
>NZ_JASCPK010000239.1:0-5123 GCF_029959385.1 Pseudomonas sp. PS01303 | reverse complement strand
GCCGAAGGCTGCGATCTTTTGATCTTTTAAAAACCACATCAAAAGATCGCAGCCTTCGGCAGCTCCTACAGGGGACAGGGGCGCATCGCAGATTGTATCGACGGGTGTCGCCCTGTGCAGGGAAGGCCTCGGGTATACTGCCGCGTTTTGCGATCCCTGCCCGCATTGCGGCCGTCATGCAATGCGTTCTTACGATTCTGCGGTGCAGCTTTGCCCGTCATGAACCAGCCTTGCAGGGATGTTTTTGTGATTTTTGGAGTTTCTATGCTCGAACAGGCTCAACGCGTCCTCAAGGACATCTTCGGCTACGACAGTTTTCGTGGCCGTCAGGGTGCAATCATTGAGCGCGTGGCCAGCGGCGGTGACGCACTGGTTCTGATGCCTACCGGTGGCGGCAAATCCCTGTGCTTCCAGGTGCCGGCGCTGCTGCGCGAAGGCCTGGCGGTAGTGGTCTCGCCGCTGATCGCGTTGATGGACGACCAGGTCGCCACTCTTGAAGAGCTGGGCGTCGCGGCGGCCGCGCTGAACTCGACACTGAGCGCCGAACAGCAGCGCGACCTCGCCGCGCGGATCAAACGCGGTGAAGTGAAAATGTTGTATCTGGCGCCCGAGCGTCTGGTGCAGCCGCGCATGCTGTCGTTCCTGCAGAGTCTGGACATCGCGCTGTTCGCCATCGATGAGGCGCACTGCGTGTCGCAATGGGGCCACGATTTCCGTCCGGAATACCTGCAACTGGGTCAGTTGGCGGAACTGTTTCCCGATGTGCCGCGCATCGCCCTGACCGCCACCGCCGACAAACGTACCCGCGAAGAAATCGTCACGCGCCTGCACCTGCAGAACGCCGAGCGTTTCCTGTCGAGCTTCGACCGTCCGAACATTTTTTACCGCATCGTGCCGAAAGAGCAGCCGCGCAAGCAGTTGCTGGCGTTTCTGGCCGAGCGACGCAGCGACGCCGGCATCGTCTATTGCCTGTCGCGCAAGAAGGTTGAAGAAGTCGCGACGTTCCTGAGCGAGCAGGGTTTCCCGGCGTTGCCGTATCACGCCGGTCTGCCCAACGATCTGCGTGCCTTCAACCAGAAGCGCTTCCTTAATGAGGAAGGCCTGATCATGGTCGCCACCGTGGCGTTCGGTATGGGCATCGACAAGCCCAACGTGCGCTTTGTCGCGCACCTCGATTTGCCGAAATCCCTTGAGGCGTATTACCAGGAAACCGGTCGCGGCGGCCGTGATGGTCTGCCGGCGGACGCGTGGATGGCCTACGGTCTGCAAGACGTGGTGATGCTCAAGCAGATGCTGCAAAACTCCGAAGGCGACGAGCGCCACAAGCGTCTGGAGCAGCACAAGCTCGACGCGATGCTCTCGCTCTGCGAAGAAACCCGCTGCCGTCGTCAGACCTTGCTGGCGTATTTCGACGAAGACATGCCCGAGCCGTGCGGCCACTGCGACAACTGCGTCGATGGCGTGCAGACCTGGGACGCCACCGAGCCTGCGCGTCAGGCGTTGTCAGCCATCTTCCGTACTGGCCAGCGTTACGGCGTCGGTCATTTGGTCGATGTGCTGCTGGGTAAGGACAACGAAAAAATCCGCAGCTTCGGTCATCAGCATTTGTCGGTGTGGGGCGTTGGCAAGGCGTTGAGCGAGAGCGAATGGCGCTCGCTGTTCCGCCAGTTAGTGGCGCGGGGCCTGGCGGATGTCGATCACGAAGGTTATGGCGGGCTGCGTCTGAATGACAGCTGCCGACCGCTGCTCAAGGGCGAAGTGAGCCTGGAGCTGCGCCGCGATCTCAAGCCGCAAGTCACTGCGAAAAGCGGCAGCAAGAGCCCGGCCAGTCAACTGGTGCGCGGCGAAGAGCGCGAACAGTGGGAAGCGTTGCGTGCGTTGCGGCGCAAACTCGCCGAAGAACATGGTGTGCCGCCGTACGTTATTTTCCCGGATTCGACGTTGCTGGAAATGCTCCGCAGTCAGCCGACCTCGCTGGCGGAAATGGCTCGGGTCAGTGGTGTCGGTGCGCGCAAACTTGAGCGTTACGGGGATGCTTTCCTCGAAGTGCTCGGTGGCGAGGTCGAGGCGCCGAAAGTCGTGGCCGATGTGCGTCATGAGCTGATTACGCTGGCCCGCGCGGGCATGACGCCGTTGCAGATTGCCGGTCAGTTGCAATGTTCGGAGAAGAACGTTTACACGATGTTGGCTGAGGCGATTGGCAAGCAGCAGTTGTCGCTGGAACAGGCGCTGGATCTGCCTGAAGAGCTGATGGGCGAAGTGCAGGATGCGTTTCTTGATGGCGAAGGTGAGTTGCCGTCGGTCGCTGAGATTGCCGAGTTGTTCGCCGGGCGGGTGCCGGAAGGCGTGCTGTATTGCGTTCGGGCGGCGTTGCAGTCGGAATTTGAGATGTAATTTGGCCGTTGCCCCTCACCCCAGCCCTCTCCCAGAGGGAGAGGGGGCCGACCGAGGTGTCTTGCGTCCTACATCGACCTGAATGACCGAGTCGATTATGGATTCAACGCAGATCTATCACGTCGGCGTAATTCCCAAATATCCCCCCATCAGTCCCCTCTCCCTCCGGGAGAGGGCTAGGGTGAGGGGCATTCCAATTTCGAATTCAGCAAAGCCCTCCCAAGTCGCCCAATATCCCGAGCATCCCCCAATCAGTCCCCTCTCCCTCTGGGAGAGGGCTAGGGTGAGGGGCTTCAAGATGTAACGATTCAGTACAGAGCGACTCTTGCCTATAACTGCGGCTCATGCTTAGCTGGCTAATAATTAGAAATTCCTTATTTTTCAGACTAACCGTGAGTGTTTTATGCCGTTAACCGATCAACACCGCTTTGGCATGCAACTGGCCCAGATGTCCCGTGGCTGGCGCGCCGAACTGGATCGCCGTCTCGCCGGGCTGGGCCTTTCCCAGGCGCGCTGGCTGGTGCTGCTGCATCTGGCGCGGTTCGAAGAGGCGCCGACCCAACGTGAGCTGGCGCAGAGCGTCGGCGTTGAAGGGCCGACCCTCGCGCGCTTGCTCGATAGTCTGGAAAGCCAGGGCCTGGTGCAACGCCAGTCCGTAATGGAAGACCGTCGGGCGAAAAAAATTGTCCTCTGCGCCCCCGCGCTGCCGCTCATCGAACAAATAGAAACCATTGCCACGCAGTTGCGCCACGAATTGTTCGAAGGCGTCGACGAGGCGGATTTAAAGGTGTGCATGCGTGTTCACGCGCACATTCTGACCAACCTGGAAAAATCTTGAGGCACAACCCTGTACCGATTTTTTGAGAGATCGCACTGAGCCGACTATAAGAACTACTGGGCAATATCGTGTTCGTACCGGATGTGCGAACGCATAGAAGTCGGTTTTGCTTATTTAAGGGATGCTCATGCTCGCAAGTTGGCACGTGGTACGGCGCAGTGGCGGCAAATGGTTGCTGCTGGCCGGGCTATTCAGTTACTCGACGTGGTCGATGGCGTTGGGGCTGGGTGACATTACGATCCATTCAAGCCTCAATCAGCCGCTCAAGGCCGATATCGCGTTGGTGGATGTCGGCGGGCTGACGCAAAACGATCTGTCGGTGCGTCTGGCCACGGCGGATGAGTTCGCTGAGGCTGGGGTCGAGCGGGTGTTTTTCCTCAACGACCTCAAGTTCATCCCGATCCTGCATGGCAATCGCCAGATGATCCGGGTGACGTCCAGCAAACCGGTTAACGAACCCTTCCTCAATTTCCTCGTGCAGCTCAATCAGCCCAACGGCCGTTTGCTGCGCGAATACACCGTGCTGATCGATCCGCCAGGGACGCCGGGAATCGAACCGGCCACTGATGAGCCGGATCCCCGCGCGCGGTCTTCTGCGTTTCCGATTGTCGAGCCTGTGACCGCGCCGGTTCAGGCCGCGCAGGGCAAGCGTGAGACCGCTCCGCCGCCAGCCCCGATCGCACCGGCCAACGATGCAGTCGCTGAACAGTTAGCTGCCAGCGTGTTGCTCAATCAACAATTGCAAAAAACCATCGAAGAGCAAAACGCCAAGTTGCAGGAGCAACAGGCGCTGATCACCGACGGCAAAAAACAAATGGGCGAATTGCAGACGCGTCTGGCCGAGCTGCAGAAACCGCCGCCAGCTGTGGTGACGCCAGCACCCGCTCCGGTGGTTGCGCCAGTTGCTACGGAAGATGATTCGCCGAACTGGCTGCTGCTCGGCGGATTAGTGCTGTTGTTGGTCGCGCTGATTGGCGGGCTGATCGTGCGCCGTCGCCAACAAACGCAAACCGTTGCCGCGCCGCCGCTGCCACTTGGCATCGAGCCCGACACGGAGGAAACGCAAAGTCCCGATTCATTCAGACACCACGCCTCAGCCGATCACCGCGAAGAACCCGCAGCAGGCGATGTGTTGGAAGCGGTGGGCATTTATCTGGCGTACGGCCGGCTCGGCGAAGCCGTCGGCTTACTGCGCGATGCCTTGGCCAAGGAACCGGAACGCATCGATCTCGGGGTGCAACTGCTCGAAGTTTTAGGGCGCCAAGGCGATAACGCCGCGTACGAGCAACAGGAAAACCACTTGCGACAGCTTGGAGTGGATGAACACGAGTTACAGGCAGTTCGCGATCGGCATCCGAAGCTGACGAGTGTTGCGCCGGTTCTGGTGGCCGCACCGATCGCTGCCGCTCAGCCCGAACCTGCAGCGCCGGAGGATGATTTCGAATTGAATCTGGGCGAGCTGTCGATGGATTCCAGTTGGGATCTGCAGGACAGTCCTCCAGCGCCGGTTCAGCCATTGTCGGAGGAGTCGGAGCTGGAATGGATTCCCGAGCCGGATGCGCAGCCGCTGGATGATGACTTCCTCAATGAGTTTGGTGATCCGCAGGCGTTGACGCTGGAGCCGCTGGATTTGCAACTGTCAGAGCCTGACGTGGAGGAGGGCGCCGGCAAGCTTGAGCAGGCGCAGAACTGCATTGATGACGGCGATATCGACAGTGCAATTGCGTTGCTTAATGAATTGCTCAAAGAGGGCGATGAACCGTTGAAGCAGACGGCGCGGACGTTGTTGGCGGGGATTCGCTGAGCTGATTGATGGGGTGAATGTACTGACGCCTTCGCGAGCAAGCCCGCTCCCACAAGGGGAACGCATTCCAAACTGTGGGAGCGGGCT
>NZ_JASCPK010000238.1:0-5142 GCF_029959385.1 Pseudomonas sp. PS01303 | reverse complement strand
GCCGAAGGCTGCGATCTGTTGATCTTCCTAAAGCAAGATCAACAGATCGCAGCCTTCGGCAGCTCCTACAGGGAATCACATTAACAACGGAGGGCTGTCGTGGCCTTACTGGCGTCTTACTCAGTCTTACTTATTCGCTCCGGAGCCTTGCACCCCGGGGTCTTGCCTAGCGAGGAACGTGACAGACACCATTGATCAGGTTGTTGATGTTGTAGTAGTACTCGGCATCGGAGAAATAATTGAACGTGACCATGCCGCCTTGAAAGCCTCGCTCCATAAACGGCAGTTCATCTCCAGCGGTATCTGCATCGAATTTCACAACTGAACGGGTTTTGAACAGAAACCTTGAAGTATCCAGATGCGTCAGGGCAATGTCGAACTTTCGATCATAGGTAAAAACTTTCCCCTCTGGCGTTTTCACTACGTAATACACATAGAGAGCGCCTTCCTTTGGATCAATCGTCATATCACCGACACCATGCCAGCGAACTTTGTGATCATGGGTATGAACGAAGTCAATAGAAGCAAAACACGGTGCACGTGGAATATCACGATTGATTACGTAGAAATACCTGACCACCAGTCCACCGAAAACCAACACAGAGGCTGCTGCCATCAAAGCGATTATTTTTTTCCAACGAGCTGGTAATTCACGCATATGGCCTCCCCTTTACTTTCAGGCTTGACGCACTTGATCAATAACTGGGAGAGCGGCTTTCTTACATAATAATTAATGTCGGATAACACAATGGGCGGTTCAAACTCGCCGAGTGCTTTTACAATCTCGTCCTTGGACATCTTTTCACTTTCTTCCACATACAACTGCGCATCACCGTCTTGCCAGATGAGTTTCCACTCTTCCAGGTCGGCTGGTTTTTTAAACATCAGGTAGGCGTAAAACAAAGGAAGCGCGATAGCCGGTACAACCAATGCAGGCAGCAGAAAACGCCAATAGCGGCGCCGCGGCTTCGTCACCGAGATGACTGCCGGCGCTGCGGGTACGGATTCAGGCACCTCTGCGCTGATCAAACGGATCTCACACAACAGCACCACGCCCCGGCGCGGCAACGTCTTGAGACTGTCACGCGGCAAACCAACATCAGCAAAATGCGTACGCAGCATGTGCAGCGTCTTGTAATAACTGCTGTCGGAAATCACCAGCCCGCGCTCACCCCAGACCCGCGAAATCAGCTGCTCCTTGTCCGTCACCCCGGCAATCAACGCCAGCAACAGATCACTCTCATTACTGCCCAGAATGACCGACTGCTGCGCCCGAGTGAGGGTCATTTTTTCTGCATCGTAGTAACAATCGCTCGATGACGATCCCGAGCCGATGCCTTCAGACTGTTCCACGCCGCTTCCTCAACTGACCTTCAACCCACGAACTCCGATGATTCGATAGCTTTTCGGCACTATAGGACACAATGCCGACCCGAGCGGCGGCGCGTTGCTGCATCCACCTCAAAAAAACTTCATACTCCGCCCACTGAATCAACTCAGGGGCCTGCACCTCTGCCCCGACACATTTTCTCGGTATAGCTAAACCTCTGATGAATAAAGCAATTTCAGATCTGTCCTCCCACACTCCGATGATGCAGCAGTACTGGCGGCTGAAGAATCAGCACCCGGATCAGCTGATGTTCTACCGCATGGGCGATTTCTACGAGATCTTCTACGAAGACGCGAAGAAGGCTGCCAAGTTGCTCGACATCACCCTGACCGCGCGCGGGCAGTCGGCGGGGCAGGCGATTCCGATGTGTGGGATTCCTTACCACGCGGCGGAAGGTTATCTGGCGAAACTGGTCAAGCTCGGCGAATCCGTGGTGATTTGCGAGCAGGTCGGCGACCCGGCGACCAGCAAAGGCCCGGTTGATCGTCAGGTCGTGCGGATTCTCACGCCGGGTACGGTCAGCGACGAGGCGCTGCTCGATGAGCGCCGTGACAACCTGATCGCCGCGCTGTTGGGGGATGAGCGTCTGTTTGGTCTGGCCGTGCTGGACATCACCAGCGGCAATTTCAGCGTGCTGGAAATCAAGGGTTGGGAAAACCTGCTGGCGGAACTGGAGCGCGTCAACCCGGTTGAGTTGTTGATCCCGGATGACTGGCCACGCGACCTGCCAGCGGAAAAACGCCGTGGCGTCAGCCGCCGTGCCCCGTGGGATTTTGAGCGCGATTCGGCGCTGAAAAGTCTCTGCCAACAGTTTTCCACTCAGGATCTGAAAGGCTTCGGCTGCGAGAACCTGACGCTGGCCATCGGCGCTGCCGGTTGCCTGCTGGCTTACGCCAAAGAAACCCAGCGCACTGCCCTGCCCCATTTGCGCAGCCTGCGTCACGAACGTCTCGATGACACCGTGGTGCTCGACGGCGCGAGCCGTCGCAACCTCGAGCTCGACACTAACCTGGCCGGTGGCCGCGACAACACTTTGCAATCGGTGGTTGATCGTTGCCAGACCGCAATGGGCAGCCGTCTGCTGACGCGTTGGTTGAATCGTCCGTTACGCGACCTGACCGTGTTGTTGGCGCGCCAGACCTCGATCACTTGCCTGCTCGATCGCTACCGTTTCGAAAAGCTGCAGCCACAGCTCAAGGAAATTGGCGACATCGAGCGGATTCTTGCGCGGATCGGCCTGCGCAATGCCCGTCCTCGTGACCTCGCGCGTCTGCGCGACGCCCTCGGCGCCCTGCCTGAGCTGCAGGTGGCGATGACTGATCTGGAAGCGCCTCACCTGCAAGGTCTGGCGACCACCACCAGCACTTACCCGGAACTCGCGGCGCTGCTGGCCAAAGCCATCATCGACAACCCACCGGCTGTAATCCGTGACGGCGGCGTGTTGAAAACCGGTTACGACAGCGAACTCGACGAGCTGCAATCGCTGAGCGAAAACGCCGGCCAGTTTCTTATCGATCTGGAAGCCCGCGAGAAGGCCCGTACCGGCCTGAGCCACCTGAAAGTCGGCTATAACCGCATTCACGGCTACTTCATCGAGTTGCCGAGCAAGCAGGCCGAGTCGGCGCCAGCGGATTACATTCGCCGGCAAACCCTGAAAGGCGCCGAGCGTTTCATCACGCCGGAGCTGAAAGAGTTTGAAGACAAGGCGCTGTCGGCCAAGAGCCGCGCCCTCGCCCGCGAGAAAATGCTCTACGAAGCGTTGCTGGAAGACTTGATCAGCCAGTTGCCACCGTTGCAGGACACCGCTGCGGCGCTGGCCGAACTGGACGTGCTGAGCAACCTCGCTGAGCGTGCGCTGAACCTCGATCTGAACTGCCCGCGTTTCGTCAGCGAGCCGTGCATGCGCATTACTCAGGGTCGTCACCCGGTGGTCGAGCAAGTGCTGACCACGCCGTTCGTGGCCAACGATCTGAGCCTGGATGACAACACGCGCATGCTGGTGATCACCGGCCCGAACATGGGCGGTAAATCCACTTACATGCGGCAAACCGCGTTGATCGTGCTGTTGGCGCACATCGGCAGCTTCGTGCCAGCGGCCAGTTGTGAACTGTCGCTGGTCGACCGCATCTTCACCCGGATCGGTTCCAGCGATGACCTCGCCGGTGGCCGTTCGACTTTCATGGTCGAGATGAGCGAAACCGCCAACATTCTGCACAACGCTACCGAACGCAGTCTGGTGCTGATGGACGAAGTCGGTCGCGGCACCAGCACCTTCGACGGCCTGTCGCTGGCATGGGCGGCGGCCGAGCGTCTGGCGCATCTACGCGCGTACACGCTGTTCGCCACTCACTACTTTGAACTGACCGTGCTGCCGGAAGCCGAGCCGTTGGTGGCGAACGTCCACCTCAACGCGACCGAGCACAACGAACGCATCGTCTTCCTGCACCACGTGCTGCCGGGGCCTGCCAGCCAGAGCTACGGCCTGGCGGTGGCGCAACTGGCTGGTGTGCCAAGCGAAGTGATCGTGCGTGCCCGCGAGCACCTGAGCCGACTGGAAGAAACCGCGTTGCCCCATGAAGCGCCGAAACCGGCGGCCAAGGGCAAACCGGCGACGCCGCAGCAAAGCGATATGTTTGCCAGCCTGCCGCACCCGGTTCTCGATGAGCTGGCTAAACTGGATCTGGACGACCTGACACCACGCCGTGCGCTCGAAATGCTCTATGCCCTGAAGAACCGGATATAAGCACTGAAGAAGCGGATATAACGCAAACGGCTTCAAGCTGTTAGAATCTCGCGCGGTTTGGGATGCTGCTGGCTAATAGCCTGGCCAGCAGGTATCGCTCCCGAACCTGGCGACCCCAACCGTGAAGGGGCAACGCTGCCGCCGCCTGAGGAGAAAATTAGAAATGACCTTCGTCGTCACCGACAACTGCATCAAGTGCAAGTACACCGACTGCGTAGAAGTCTGTCCGGTGGACTGCTTTTACGAAGGCCCGAACTTCCTGGTGATTCACCCGGATGAGTGCATCGACTGCGCCCTGTGCGAACCAGAATGCCCGGCCGTGGCCATTTTCTCCGAGGACGAAGTTCCGGAAGAGATGCAGGAATTCATCCAGCTCAACGTTGATCTGGCTGAAATCTGGCCTAACATCACCGAGAAGAAAGAATCGCTGCCGGATGCCGAAGAGTGGGATGGCGTCAAAGGCAAGATCAAAGACCTCGAACGCTGATCTGTCACGCGCTCGAATAAAAGGCCCCTTGCGGGCCTTTTTGTTTGTCTGCGATTTACTTTTCTGCGGGCAAAAAAAGGGGCGGTTTGACCCGCCCACATTTTTTCCCTAATCCCTGTATTCCTTTTCATCGTCCTGATGAATCGCATCCTGCGATGTCCATTCCCTTCTTCCTTGAAGGGCGTGTCTGTCCGTCGACACAACCTGAATACTAGAGGGTTATGCGGCGGAGGCAATCGGCCTTCCGTGCCGAAAGCGTTTGTCATAACCGCTTCATATTTCAAAATAAGCTTGCCAGTCAGTAGGTTACTGATCGTCGACTGACTGAATGGGCGTCTGCCGAAGTGTAAAAATAACGAACACCTACGAAAGAGTAAGCCAAGGCTTACAGCAGCAAACTACAAACCCTCCCCCTGTAGGAGCTGCCGAAGGCTGCGATCTTTTGACCTTGATTTTAAAAAGCAGAATCAAAAGATCGCAGCCTTCGGCAGCTCCTACAAAAGCAACAGCAACAGCAACCGC
>NZ_JASCPK010000237.1:0-5176 GCF_029959385.1 Pseudomonas sp. PS01303 | reverse complement strand
GCCGAGCTTGCTCGCGAAGGCGGCGTATCAAGCAACACAGGCTCAAGCTGTGCCGACGCCTTCGCGAGCAAGCTCGGCTCCTACAGGGTTAGCGGTGTTTTTTGGATATCAGTTGCGCTCAGCCACCATCAGTAGTGACTGCGGCACCGGGCTTTGCGGGTGCTGCGGCTCTTGTAGGCCGACCAGCCGCAACCCGGCCATATCCAGCGCATTGAACCAGCTCGACAACGTGCGGAAATACCACGGCATCGGCTGCCACTGGCCCTTGAACCCGGCGAACGATTCTTCGCGCCAGCCGTCCTGATAATCGCCTGCCGCAACGGCCCATGGGTGCAAGGTCTGGATGATCAGGGCGCCGCCCGGAGCCAGCAGGGCATTCATCGCAGCCAGCAATGGAATGATGTCCTGATGCAGCAGCGAAAAATTCGCGCAGATCAAATCGTAATCGCGGCCGACATCAACCTTCGCCTCGACCAACGCGTCGTAGTCAGCGACATGCACGGTGCAAGTGCCGGCCAGACGTGCCGCGTCCACCAGCGTCGCATCGCCATCGACGCCCACCGCCTCAATCCCCCGATCCGCCAACGCCCGCAGCAACCAGCCTTCGCCGCAACCCAGATCAAGCACACGCGGCGGCTGACGCCCGATGATCGCCAGTAGAACGGCTTGATCAGTCACCTGCTGGCGGCTCTCAATGGCACCGCTGCGGATGACGTCGATCCAGGCGTCGGCGTTGGCGTGCCAGCTCTGCAGCAGGGCGGATTCAGGGGTGGGCATGTCGGTTTCCGAAAGGGTTGATAGAAAGCAGTCCGGGACAACCACAGTATGGACGCCGCGCCGGATTCAGCGAGCTTACCAACGGCCATCAGTCTGCGCGGCGGGCAGGTACCGATTGCGTGTATGCTCTGCTCCTTTCCTGTCTCACTGCGCACGCCTGCATTCGATTCCTTGCGTTTTGAACCCATGGCGCGTGCCTCCCTATGCTGGAGCCCTAATGATTTCGCAGAGCTTCATCGACCCGTGCGACTCGCCCGAACGTCTTGCCGTGCTGCACGGCTATGAAATCCTCGATACCCCACGCGAAGCGGATTTTGACGAGCTCGTGAGCCTGGCCGCCGCCATCTGCGACGCGCCAATTTCGGTGATGAACCTGATAGACCGCCACCGCCAGTGGTTCAAGGCGGAAACAGGCTTGGGAATCCGCGAAACACCCTTGGACGTTTCCATCTGCCGTCACGTCCTTCTGCAGCCCGGCATCACCGTCATACCCGATCTGCGCGCTGACCCGAGGATGAGCTCCAACCCGCTGGTGACGGCCGATGAAGGTTTGCGCTTCTACGCCGGCTGCTTGCTGGAAACGGCGGAAGGCTACGGCCTCGGGACGCTGTGCATTCTCGACCGACACCCGCGACAGCTGAGCCCGCAACAGAAAATCGCCCTGGTGACGTTGGCCAAACAGGTCATGGCGCAAATGGAGCTGAGGCGCTCGCTGCGGCAGAAAAATCAGCTGCTTGAGCAAAAGGACATGCTCCTCAAGGAAATCAACCATCGGACGAAGAATCACCTGCAACTGATCATCGGGTTAATCCAACTGCAAATACGCCAATTGGCAGATCCCGTCGCCCGCGCGGCACTCGTCGATACCAGCCGACGGATCATGAGCATCGCCGCCGTCCACGAAAAGCTGTATCAGGCCGATCAAGTGGAAACGGTCAACGCAGGTATTTATCTGGCCGAGTTGATCGATGGGCTGCGCGGTTCAGCCTCGGCGCAAACACGCTTCGTGATCGACCTGGACGACGTCATCCTGCCGCTGGACAAGGCGATCCCGTTGGCGCTGGTGCTCAACGAACTGGTCACCAATGCCCTTAAATACGCCTACGCCGACAAGTCGGCGGGGGACGTGTTTATCGAGCTGAAGGCGGCTGCTGGTCAGGTGCTGTTGAACGTGACGGATAAGGGCGCGGGGCTGCCTGCGGGGTTTGATCTGAAACAGCATTCATCCGTGGGAATGAAGATCATCAAATCCCTGACCCGCCAACTGCGGGGCGAGATGTCGATGCTCAATATGAGCCCGGGTTTGCAGTGTTCGCTGAGATTTCCGTTTTAAGGCCATAATTATCGCCTTGCAGGTCGTTGAGGTTGGCGCGGGACATTGATGAGAGTCTCTCATGAGGGGCGCGGGATTAATCCATGAAAGCAGGTTGCGCACGGATGCGCGACCCCCGAGAGTTGCTTGCAGTGCGAAAGTGTTTGGCTCAGTCCGGCTATGGTTCTTTGAGCAATTGCTGCGTCAGGTCAATCGGACGATCATTTTTTTGAAGCCGCGAGTGCCTCTTTCAGCGCCCGATGTGCACGTTCAGCCGTCTGCGCGTCGCCGTGTTTTTTCAGCAGTTCACTGACCTCGTGCAACTGTGCTGCGCTGAGTCCCACGCGCAGGCTCGCCGCCATGTGCGAGCGCAATTGCGATTCCACCCCCGGCGTTGCCGCCAGCGCCCCGACGGTCGCCAGTTCGCGGCTTTGCCAGTCGAGGTTGTCGCGCTCGAAGATGTCGCCGAACAGGTGGGTTTGCAGGAACTGGTTGGCTACAGGGGCGAACTCGAACACCGGGCCTTTGACCGGAGCGCCGGAGATTTTCGTTTGATTGGCGGTGCCGGCGGCCAGCAGTTCATCACCGGTCGGAATCGCCCGGCTCGGTTCACGCCCCGGCGCATCGTCAATGCCGCGCTGTTTGCGCGCTTGCACCACAGTCATCAATTCGTTCAAGGCGTTCAGGCTGCGCGGGAAGCCGACATAGGCGTAGAGCTGCACGAGAATTTCCCGGGTTTCGCTGATGGTCAGGCCGGCATCGAGTCCCTGGTTGAGCGCCGTGTTGAGGTTGGGCATGTCGCTGGTCGCCATGAACGCGGCGATCAGTGGAATCGATTGTTGTTGGCTGGACAACGTTGCTGCGTTTGCTGGCGTGCTGGTCATGGGTTGCGATGCCTCGGCTGCGTGAGTGGTAACACTGAACATTGCCCCGACACTCAGACAGAGCGCCATGAGTGCGGGGCGGGCGGTGTGGTTGCGGACGTCGATGTTCATCAGATCAACTCCGTTCAGGTCGTGACGCGGTGCCGCGCGGGGGCCGTGGCCAGCGTGCGGATTTTCAAGATGTCACTCGGTACAAAAATTCAATTAACGCGTGACAGGGTGATCGCTCAGCCAGCCGTTCACGCGTTCCATGGTCTTGCGCTCCTGCTCACCCTCCATCACAAAACCTTCCAGCACCTTGGCTTTCGGCGCGTGCTGGACGAGGATGCTGCGGCTATACCCAGTCCACGCTGGATCAGCCCGGCGACCACGCGGGTATTGCCCGAGCGCGAGAAATACGCGACCAGAATCCGCGAGCCCGAACGCGGTGTTTCACTGGCACTCTGCGTGTCGGCGAGCGACAGCAGTGGCGCGCTGGCCAGTGCGGCGATCACCGTGCGCCGCAGCGGATCGTGATCGTTACTCATCGGCCGACGCGCGCCTTGAGGGCCTCGGGATAACGCTCGCCTTCGATACGGATTTGCGCCAGTGCGGTGTCAATTGCCTTGAGTTCAGCAGCGTCGAGGGCAATATCCTCGCCGCCGAGGTTTTCTTCCAGTCGATGCAGTTTGGTCGTGCCCGGAATCGGCACAATCCACGGTGCCTGCGCGAGCAGCCAGGCCAGCGCGATCTGCGCCGGTGTGGCTTGTTTCTGCGCTGCGATCTGGCGGATCAACACCACCAGCCCCTGATTGGCTTTCAGCGCCGACTGGCTGAAACGCGGGACGATGCTGCGAAAGTCGTCGCTGCCGTAAGTGGCCTCGGCCGACACCGTGCCGGTGAGAAAACCCTTGCCTAGTGGGCTGAACGGCACGAAGCCGATGCCCAGTTCCCACAGCGTCGGCAGGATTTCCTGCTCGGGCTCGCGCCACCACAGCGAGTATTCGCTTTGCAGCGCCGTGACTGGTTGTACTGCATGGGCGCGGCGAATGGTTTGCGCGCCGGCCTCCGACAGGCCGAAGTGCTTGACCTTGCCTTCGCTGATCAAATCCTTCACTGCCCCGGCGACTTCCTCGATCGGCACGTCCGGGTCGACGCGGTGCTGGTAGAGCAAATCGATGTAATCAGTCTTCAATCGCTTCAACGAACCCTCGACGGCAACCCGGATGTGCTCGGGGCGGCTGTTGAGAATCTGCTGTTTGTTGTCGTCACCGAAGGTGAAGCCGAACTTGGTGGCGATGACGACTTTGTCACGAACGGGCGCCAGTGCTTCGCCGACCACTTGCTCGTTCAGGTAAGGGCCGTAGACCTCGGCGGTGTCGAAGAACGTCACGCCTCGGTCAACGGCTGAACGGATCAGTGCGATGGCTTGCTGGGTATCCGTGGCCGGGCCATAACCGTGACTCAAGCCCATGCAGCCAAAGCCGAGGGCGGATACTTCGAGTGAGCTGTTGCCGAGTGTGCGCTTGTGCATGTCGATCTCCCGTTGGGCGTGGGGAGAACAGTAAGCGAGCTGACTGGTGAGGACTAGACGGGTAAAACAGGATGGCTTGATGAGTTGTGCTCATTAATAGACTGGAAGACGCAGGATCAAGACCGTTCGTGGCAACCGAGCAAACCTTTTCCAGACTGAATGATCTCTAACTTGAAGTTGAATAGCTGAGGTGCACCATGAATAAATCAACCGGCGGCTGCCTGTGCGGCGATGTCCGTTTCGAAGTGTCCGGCCAGCCTTACCGCGTCGGCATCTGCCACTGCCTCGACTGCCGTAAACGCCACGGCGCGTTGTTCAATGCCTCGGCCATATTCCCCGAAGAGGCGCTCAAGGTCAGCGGCGAAACCCGCGACTACAACGGACGATTCTTCTGCCCGCGCTGCGGTTCGCCAGTGTTTACGCGTTCGGAAGATGAAGTCGAGGTTAACGTCGGATCGCTCGATGAGCCGGATCAGTTCAAACCCACTTACGAACTCTGGACGATACGCCGGGAGGCGTGGTTGCCGGCGTTGCCGCTGGCCCACCACTACCAACGTGACCGCGAAAGCATGGGCCGAACCGAAGAATAATTGCAGCCCATAATCTGCCTTCGTGGGAGCGGGCTTGCTCGCGAAAGCGGTGGATCAGTCGGCCCAACATTGACTGGCAGACCGCATTCGCGAGCAAGCC
>NZ_JASCPK010000236.1:0-5189 GCF_029959385.1 Pseudomonas sp. PS01303 | reverse complement strand
AACACGGTCAAGGATGACGAGGTGATTTACGAATGGATCGGTTCGAAAACCGGCACGAAAACGGACGGGATCACGCTGTCGTCTTTGACTGAGGGCAAACCGGTTGCGTTCAGGATTGATGCTGAGTTCATCAGCGGCAACAACAACGGAACGGTATTGGCGAAGTACCTCATCAAGCGTGCGGCGGGTGGGACGAGTTATTCGAATGCGCTGGAGTTCAGGGTTGGGGCCGAACTGGTCGTACCGGTGATTACTTCGGTGAAAGACCCCTACGGTAAAGAAGTCCCCAATGGTTCCACCATTACCAATGACAGCGTCACCCTGACCGGTACAGCCACGGCGGGTCTGGAGGTCAATATCTTCGACGGGACGACCCCCAAAGGCACTGCTGCGGTTAATGCCAGCGGTGTTTGGACACGTGGTGTTGGTGGCTTGGTCAATGGGCCGCACAGCCTGACCGCCAAAGGCATTTACGGCAGCAACCCGGTATCAGTTCCCCGGACTTTTGTTGTGGCGCATGCCTTGGTTCCTGCGATTACTTCGGTGAAAGATTCCAAAGGCATCGACATCCCTCAAAACGGCACCACCGTTGACACCACTGTGACGCTGACAGGCACGGGTACGGCGAACCGTGCAGTGGATATTTATGACGGCACCACATTAAGAGACTCGGCGCCGATCAATGCTCAAGGGATCTGGACCTACACCGCGGCGAGTTTGTCCATTGCCGCTCACGCCTTCAAGGCAAAAGCCAAATACGGCAGTGAGACGGAATCAGCTTTTCGAACCTTTACTGTCGCCGCAGCAACGGTGCCGATGATCACATCGGTACTCGATTCAAAAGGCATCGCCATTCCCCAAAACGGTCTCACCGTTGAGTCCAGTGTCAAGGTCGGCGGCACGGCAACACCCCATCAGACCATCCTGATTTACAACAACAGCGTGAGCACTGGAGGCTTCGCAACAGCGGATGCTCAAGGTAAATGGGATCGGGATTTGGTCGGACTGGCCCAGGGCGACTGCAACCTTACCGCTGTTGCGCAATACGGCAGCAATCCGGTGTCGGTGATATGGAAAATCATCGTCACGCCGATGGTCACGCCGACCATTACCTCGATCAAGGACAGCAAGGGTGTCGAGATTCCTCATGGCGGAACCACCATTGATACCAGCGTGACGATCACCGGGACGGCGAGCAAAGGGCAGAAGGTCGATGTCAAGGATGGCACGATCTCTAAAGACAAGCCGCCTGCAAACCCGGTGACCGGAATCTGGACACTGACGGTTTCTGGCTTGAGCATTGCGGCGCACAGTTTTACGGCGAAAGCAGAATATGGCGCAGGGCTGGTGTCGGCAGCCAGGGATGTAACAATTACTCCCACTGAAGCGTTCGAAGATTTTGAAACCGTGAACCTAGGGCAGTTTAATAGGTTGGATCTCCCTATGTTCCATATCTCTACACCTTTTCAAGGCGTTCAAATCCAAGCAATCACTGACTCTCCGTATATAACGGGCAAGGCTGTGAGAATACCTTGGGGCCAACATATAGAGTGCACTCTCAAAACTTCAGCCAGAAAAGTGCGATTTGGATATAAACTATTAGATAAAATGGAATTGAAGTACGCGATCTATGATGAGAACGACGTGAGAACATTTGGACGGATTGAACCCAGAAAAGATCATGCTGACTGGTTTGAATTCTCATATGAGGACGCACGAAGAATTATAAAAATCTTTATTTATACAGATATGGCTTTAATTAAGAATGCTGGTTTCGTAGACAACATAACTTTATGGTACTAAACCAAGAAAGGGGGGACAGATTAATCAGAGGATGAATCTGTCCCATTTCACCATTAGGCTAACTAATCATCGCAGCTCGTATTAATTGACCGGCACCAGGTTATCGAGCACCTGATTCACCGCCAACTCTCCCAGCATCACAACCTGCGCAATCCCCAACAGCGTCCGGCGATGCGTTCCTTCAAGCATCCCCGCCAAGTCGTTGATCATTACGCAAGCCGATCCGAGGCTCTCACTGGCGTCGGCCAATAGAGGTTCGTTCGCACTGGCCGGGTTAACCATGAACAAACGGTTGGACACGTACGGCGCGGCCATGATTTCGGCAGTGGGTGGGCCTAAATAATGGTCGAGGGCGCGTTCGGCGGCTTCGTGGAATTTCTTGGATTGGGAGGATTCGTACGGCGATGCCGGATCGGTGGCCGGCGGGTTTGGCGTTACCTTGAACATAAATGCTTACCTCGTAATAAGGCTGCATCCATTCCACCGCTAAGCAAAAGGGAGGCAGCTGTGCGCAAGTTAGCGGTCCGGTAAGCATTCACAACCCGGCGCATCCGAAGATGCCATGCGCACAGCCACCATCGAGCGCAGGCGAAAGCCTGACTTGATAGGACTTGTACAACCGTGGATGCATACCGAGCCGCTAAGCCCGATCACTGGAAATCAGTGACCCGATCAACGTTACCGACCCGCCCCAAGGCGCACAAGCCGGCGGATTCTGTCTTAGGCGTAGGCAACGACGCAACGATTTGTGGGCAATCGTACGTAACTTCAGGTGTCTATAAACACGAATTACCGGGTTGTGTTTATTGGCTGACAACATCAGGCGAAATGTCCGACAGATTGTGGCGCGAGCACCGTGCAAGAGGCAGGCTTTTGTGTTGGTCATACCGACCCTCTTCGCGAGCAAGCCCGCTACCACAGTCGGAATGCGATCCATTGTGCGGGCTTGCTCGCGAAGGCGTCGGATCGGCGAGCGAATTACTTTCAATCCCCACCATTTCATCTAGCGTGAGAAAGGCCCCACTATTCCCTCGGAGCCTTCCCATGCCATTAGTCCGCGTCGAAATCAAAAAACACACCGACCCGACCTTTGCCAAACGCATCGGCGAGCAGATTTACAGCGCCATGCGCAGCGCCATCAACGTCCCGGATCATGACAACTTCCAGACCCTCAACGAGCACGACGCCAATCACTTTATCTTTGACCCCGAATACCTCGGCATTCAGCGCTCCGACCAATTGGTGATCATCCAGATCACGCTCAACGAAGGCCGAACGCTGGAGCAGAAAAAAGCGCTGTACCAAACCATCGCGCAAAACCTCAACACGCACCTGTCGATTCGCCTCGAAGACGTGTTCATCAATCTGGTGGAAGTGAAAAAAGAGAACTGGTCGTTCGGCAACGGCATCGCTCAATACGCCAATTGACAGGCGCGCAACCCGCACAGCATGATCAGCCCCATGAACCTTTGCGCGCTGCACCTCACCCGTACCACCACGACCGCTATCGGCGGGTCGTGGTGTTTGTGCCTGAGGTAACCCAGCGCAGCAAACCCAAGGCCCCGCCAGCAATGGACGGGGCCTTGTTGTTTCTCCCGTCCGTGCGGCATTTGCAGCACTCAAGGAGAGACATCATGTCTGCAGCACTGTTGATCATCGATATGCAGGTCGGTCTGTTTCATGGCCCGGAACAACCTCATCACGGCGAGCAAATTCTCGCCAACATCCAGCACCTTATCGCCAAGGCGAGACAACAGCAGGTGCCGATCTTTGCGGTGCGCCACACCGGCCCGCAAGGTTCGCCGATTGCCGCTGGCAGTTCGTTCTGGCAATTGCTGCCCGAGCTTGAGCTCAACGCTGAAACCGCAACCCTCTTTAACAAGTCCAGACCCAACGCCTTCCATGGCACTGACTTGGCGCAGCAACTGCAATCCAGAAAAATCGAGAATCTCTACCTCGTCGGCATGAAGACTCAATTCTGCATCGACAGCACTTGCCGCGCTGCTGCGGATCTGGGCTTCAAACCCGTGTTGATCGCCGACGCCCACACTTGCATGGACACTCCTGCCCTATCAGCGCAGGCGATCATCGAGCACCACAACGCCACCCTCGGTGGCGCCTTCGCCCGGGTAATAAACAGCGCAGACGTAACCTTCTGACGAAGCGTTCAGGCGAGCCCTGCATCAGCTCCTACACTGGCTGATGCGGGGCAACGTTCAACCATTGCCAAACCGCTCTGGAATCAGCACTCTGAAGCATAATTTGATGCCCTCGACGCCGACGATCACAGGAGCCGCGCAATGCCCGCAACCGTTCTGGTACTGGTTGAAACCATCAACGACTATTTGCCGATTCTGGAAAATCAGGGTTTTCATCTGATCCTCGCGCCGACGCCCGCTGAACGCGCGCAGGCTATTGCCACTCACGGCAGTCGTATCGATGCGGTGCTGACCCGTGGCCCGCTGGGTCTGACGGCTGACGAGATTGCCGCCCTGCCCGCACTGGAAATCATCACCGTGATCGGGGCCGGTTATGAGCAAGTTGATCTGCAAGCCGCCAGTGATCGCGGGATTACCGTGACCAATGGCGCCGGGGTTAACGCCTCGTCCGTGGCCGACCATGCGATGGCGATGCTGCTGGCATTGGTGCGTGATATTCCGCGTTGCGACGCGGCGGTACGTCGTGGTGAATGGCCGAAGATCATGCGCCCGTCGCTGGCCGGGAAGCGCTTGGGGATTCTCGGATTGGGTGCAGTGGGCCTGGCGATTGCCAAGCGCGCGCACCTCGGTTTCGACATGGAAATCAGCTACCACAGCCGTCAGGTGCGCAGCGAGGTGCCTTACGCGTTTTGCTCGACGCCGACCGAACTGGCACGCGCTGCGGACTTTCTGATCATCGCGACGCCGGGCGGTATCGGTACGCAGCATATGGTGACGCGTGCAGTGCTTGATGCACTGGGGCCGAAGGGTTTTATCGTCAACATTGCGCGGGCCAGTGTGATTGCCACAGCAGACCTGATCACGGCCCTTGAACAACGAAAAATTGCCGGTGCGGCACTGGATGTGTTCGATCACGAACCGCAGGTGCCGGATGCGCTGAAATCCCTCAGCAATGTGTTGCTCACGCCTCACGTTGCCGGCCTGTCGCCAGAGGCCACCCAAGGCACGGTCGAACTGGTGGGCAAAAACCTCGTCGCCTTTTTCTCCGGGCAACCGGTGCTCACCCCGATCGCCCTCCCGCCAAAACTCAGCAACCAGCGCGTGCACTGATCTGACTGATCTGACTGATCTGACTGATCTGACCTGTAGGAGCTGCCGAAGGCTGCGATCTTTTGATTTTTGGTTTATAAGATCAAAAGATAGCAGCCTTAGGCAGCGACGACACGG
>NZ_JASCPK010000235.1:0-5288 GCF_029959385.1 Pseudomonas sp. PS01303 | reverse complement strand
TTTTAAAAACTAAAAAATGTCGGCCGCCGGCGGCAGCTCCTACAGGGTTCATGGCGTATCCTGCACGCTCTGAATACGGACGCTTTTCCATGCTGGTGATTTCCAACAATGTGCATCTGCCGGATGCCGAGATCGAATTGACCGCCATCCGCGCGCAAGGCGCCGGTGGGCAGAACGTCAACAAGGTCTCCAGCGCCATGCACCTGCGCTTCGACATCCCGGCCTCGTCCTTGCCCGAGTTCTACAAGGAAAGGCTGCTGGCGCTGCGCGACAGTCGCATCACCAGCGATGGCGTGTTGATCATCAAAGCGCAGCAATACCGCACGCAGGAAGCCAACCGCGCCGATGCAATGGAACGGCTGGTCGAGCTGATCCTCAGCGCCACCAAAGTCGAAAAGAAACGCCGCCCGACCAAGCCGACCCTCGGTTCGAAGAAGCGTCGGCTCGAATCGAAGACCAAGCGCGGCAGCATCAAGGCCGGGCGTGGCAAGGTCGACTTCTAGTCTTCGCGGTACTTGGCCGTGTGCTTGTACAGATAGACGCTTAGCGCCAAACCGCTCAACGCGGCGAGAGCAGCGAACAGGAAGATCGAGGCAAACCCGAATCCCGCCGCAATCGCCCCGGCCAGTGGCCCGGTGATCCCCAGCGACAAGTCAATGAACAGCGAATAAGCCCCGACTGCCGCGCCACGGCTGGACGCTGGCACCAGATTCACTGCCTCTACGCCCAACGCCGGGAATACCAGCGAGAAGCCGAAACCGCTCAACGCCGCACCGGCCAGTGCCCAGTGTGCGTCCGGCGCCAGCCACAACAACAGCAAGCCCAGCGTTTCCACCGACAGGCAGGCAATTGCCACGCGGAAGCCGCCGAGGCGGTTGATCAGGTTGCCGAACAGCAATCGCGCACCGATGAAACTCGCGCCGAACAGGCTCAAGCACAGCACCGCGTTTTCCCAGTGCTGAGTCGCGTAATAGAGTGTGATGAAGGTGGCGATGGTGCCGAATCCGATCGAGCCCAGCGCCAGGCCGCAGCCGTGGGGAAATACTTTACCGAGCACATGCATGAACGGCAGGCGTTCGCCGGCGACAATCGGCGCGGCGGTTTTCGGCCACGCCAGCGCCAGACCGAGAATGGCCAGCAAGATGATGCTGACGCCCATGCTCCACAATCCCAGCTCGCCAACCAGCCACACGCCGAACGGTGCGCCGATCGCCAGTGCGCCATAACTGGCGATGCCGTTCCAGGAAATAACCTTGGCGGTGTTGGCCGCACCCACGCGGCCAATTCCCCAGCCAATCGAACCCGAGCCAACCAGGCTTTCAGCGCTGCCCAGCACCAGTCGGCCAATCAACAGACTGATCAAACTGAGCATCGGCATGTTCGGTGTCCACGCCGAAATCAGCATGAATACGCCGCTCAAGCCGCAACCGGCCAGGCCAATCATCACCGCCCGTTTGCTGCCCTTGTTGTCGATGATCTTGCCGGCGTACGGACGGCTGAGCAGGGTGGCGAGGTATTGCACGCTGATTACCAGCCCAGCGATTACTGCGCCGAAACCCAGATCGCTGTGGACGTAACCCGGCAACACCGCCAGCGGAATGCCGATGTTCAGGTAACCGATGAAGGTGAACAGGACGATGGAAACGACTTGCAGCGTAACCGCCAGGGGGCGCTGGGGCTCGGACATAGAGGACGACATGGGTAAAGATCCACGGGAGCGGCAGATTAGATAGGCTGCTTATGATACCGGCGCGGAGGAATCTGGGGCGGGGAAAAGTAAAACTATTTGCCGGATGGCAGATTCACGGCTTGGCCGGCGCAACCAATTGCGTGGTGACGAGTGCGGCGAGGGCGTTTTCTTCAGTGCCGAAACGGGCGAGCAGGGCGGCCTGTTTTTCGGGGGAGAGACGGTTCCAGATATCGATCATCTTCTCGGTGGCGCCGATCAGTACGGCAGCTTGGCTTTCGGAGAATTCGTCGGTCATGGCGGGCTCGGGGTTCAGGCAGTGTGGAAAGCGCATGTTAGCGCTTTCCACACGGTCTGTACGACGGGTCTTACTCTTCGTTGTCGGCCGGACGGCTCTCAACGGCTTCTTTCGGCTCGGGCTGTTGGGCGCCGGCTTGTTGCGTGGTCGTCTGCTCAGGTACGTGCAGGCTTGGGAAGGGGAGATTAGGAATCTCGTGCATGGTTGCGCTCCTCGCTAAGTCTGTTGATAGATCTGGTAGATCCGCGCTTTTACAAAGCCTGCGCAGGATACAGCAGGAAAAATGACAATCAGACTTTTAATTGAAAATAATGCGACAGATGGCCGCAGGGGAGGGCAAAAACTGTGGTGATTGATCGTCCCCACGCTCTGCGTGGGAACGCCTCAATGGACGCTCTGCGTCCGCTGTTGGGACGCAGAGCGTCCCGGGCTGCATTCCCACGCGGAGCGTGGGAACGAGCAAATGTAGGAGCTGCCGAAGGCTGCGATCTTTTGATCTTTGTTTTTAAAATCAAGATCAAAAGATCGCAGCCTGCGGCAGCTCCTACAGGGGGATTGCGGTGTTATTTGCAGACGCTGGCGATTGCTTCGGCCAGCAGCGCGAGGCGGGTGGCGTCGATGCCGGCGACGTTCGCGCGGCCTGAGCTGACCATGTACACGCTGTGATGCTCGCGCAGTTGTTTCACTTGCTCCGGCGACAAGCCGGTGTAAGAGAACATGCCGCGCTGCACGCCGATGTGTGCAAAACGCTCGCGCAAACCGTGAGGCTCCAGCGCTTCAACCAGACCGCTGCGCAGCTGCGCAATACGCAAACGCATCGCTTCCACTTCATCAGCCCAGCGCGCTTTCAGCTCTGGATCAGCGAGGATCGTCGCAACAACAGCAGCACCGTGATCCGGCGGTGTCGACCACAAGTTACGGGCGATGTTGGCCAATTGACTACGGATGTCGATGAGCTTGTCAGCGCTTTTCGCGCAGACAATCAGCGCGCCGGTGCGATCGCGATACAAGCCGAAATTCTTCGAGCAAGAACTGGTGATCAACAACTCGGGGATCTCGGCCGCGAACAACCGTGTCGACCACGCATCCTGTTCCAGTCCGTCGCCAAAACCCTGGTAGGCAAAGTCGATCAGCGGCAGCAGATTGCGGCTGCGCACCACGTCGAGCACACGCTGCCAGTCGTCGTGGTTCAAGTCGAAACCGGTCGGGTTGTGGCAGCACGCGTGCAGCAGCACCACATCACCTTTCGGCACTTCATTGAGCACGGCGAGCATGCCTTCGACGTCGAGGCGGTTGTCGCTGCCCACATACGGGTAGTGACTGACCTTGACCCCGGCCGCAGCGAAAATGGTTTCGTGAATCGGCCAGGTAGGGTTGCTCAACCACACCCCTTTGCCTGGCAGGCACTGAGCGATAAAGTCAGCGGCCAGACGCAGCGCACCAGTACCGCCCGGCGTCTGGGTGGCGCCGGCACGTTGTTCGGCGATCAGTTTCGAGTCTGCGCCAAGCACCAATTCGTTGATGACTTTGCCGAACAGCGGATTGCCGTGGCCACCGATGTAGGTCTTGGTGTCCTGGCTTTCGACCAGTCGCGCTTCGGCGATTTTCACCGCTTCCGGGATCGGCGTCAGGCCTTGGGCATCCTTGTAGACGCCAACGCCCAAGTCGAATTTGCGCGGGTTGGTGTCCTGCGCATACGCCTCCATCAAGCCGAGGATCGGGTCGCCGGGTACCCGGCCGATGGCGTCAAAGTGCATTACTTGCGTCCTTCTGCGGTCTTGGCCACTTCGTCAGTGCGCGCGGCCATGATGAAGTCGTTGCGGTGCAGGCCTTTGATCGAGTGGCTCCACCAGGTCACGGTGACTTTGCCCCACTCGGTCAGCAGGCCCGGGTGGTGACCTTCGGCCTCGGAGATCTCGCCAACAGCGTTGGTGAAGGCCAGCGCGTGCTTGAAGTTCTTGAACAGGAAAACTTTTTCCAGCTGCATGATGCCGTCGCGAACTTCGATGTTCCAGTCAGGGATCTGCTTGATCAGGATCGGCAGTTCTTCGTCGCTGACTTGTGGCGCATCGGCGCGGCAGGCTTCGCAGTGGGCTTGGTTCAATGTGGACATGGTCGGTTCCTGAATTCGATTCTTGTTGGAAATTACTATCTTTGCACGCAAGTCGCGAGCGGGTTCTGCTCAGGCCGCTTTCGGCTTTGGCGGAAATTTTGGCGCGTGCAGACCCAGCTGCATGCCTTGTTTGACCATGGCCATGATGTCTTCATGGGCCACGTCGAACAGGCGCTTGAGGTTCGG
This sequence comes from Pseudomonas sp. PS01303, assembly GCF_029959385.1. Lineage (NCBI taxonomy): Bacteria > Pseudomonadati > Pseudomonadota > Gammaproteobacteria > Pseudomonadales > Pseudomonadaceae > Pseudomonas > Pseudomonas sp. PS01303. The sequence goes on along the minus strand of NZ_JASCPK010000235.1, from coordinate 1,004 downwards.
CAGGACGAAGTACAGCGGTTGCAGGATGTCGATGCGGTACGGCGTGCGCATCGCTTCGAGCGGGTCGAAGGTTTGATGCTCAGGTTCGTCCGACAGCGAATAAACGGTTTCCTTTGGCGAAGACAGAATGCCGCCGCCGTAGATGCGTTTGCCTTGCGGGGTGTCGACCAGGCCGAACTCGATGGTCATCCAGTACAGGCGCGCCAGGTACACGCGTTCTTCCTTGGTCGCTTGCAGGCCGAGTTTGCCGTAGGTGTGGGTGAATTCGGCGAAATACGGGTTGGTCAGCAGCGGGCAGTGGCCAAAAATCTCGTGGAAAATGTCCGGCTCTTGCAGGTAGTCCAGCTCTTCGCGAGTACGGATAAACGTCGCGACCGGAAACTGCTTGCTGGCGAGCAATTCAAAAAACGTCTGGAAAGGAATCAGTGCCGGCACGCGGGCGACCTGCCAACCGGTGGTCTCGCCGAGCACCTTGTTGATCTCGCCGAGTTGCGGAATGCGGTCGTGGGGCAGACCGAGTTTCTCGATACCGTCCAGGTACTCCTGGCAGGCACGCCCTTCGATCACTTTCAACTGGCGAGTGATCAGCGTGTTCCACACCGCGTGTTCTTCGGCGGGGTAGTCGATAAAACCTTGCGCATCGGGCTCGCGGGCCACGTATTGCGTCTGCTTCATACTGCTCTCCTGCTAGGGGGATTCGTTCTTGTTATGTCCAGCGATGGACTCAGAATTACCTGAGAGAGAGGTTGTGTGCAGTAGGTTGGATCGAGACCGCGTAGGAAATTTCCGTGGATTTCGTAAAGTTATCGTTACGGTTTAGGCGTTATCGCGCATTTGCGGCGATTCACCGGTTTGAAAAGGTCGGCGACTGTCACATAATCTTGACAACTGTTTGCGCACCACCAAAGAAAACTGGCGGCGCTGTCCCCTGTAGGAGTGAGCCTGCTCGCGATTGCGATGAATCAGTCGCCATCAATATCAACTGACCGACCGCCATCGCGAGC
>NZ_JASCPK010000234.1:0-5391 GCF_029959385.1 Pseudomonas sp. PS01303 | reverse complement strand
TGTAGGTGCTGCCGAAGGCTGCGATCTTTTGATCTGTTTTTGAAGATCAAGATCAAAAGATCGCAGCCTTCGGCAGCTCCTACAGGTGCGACGTACAGGAGGTCGTCGGTGAATTAGTGGTTGGCCGCGAGCAGGCGTTGGTCGACGCTGAGGATCGCGTCAACCATCGCCCGCGCCGCCGGGGTCATGGAGTAGCCGACGCGGCTGACGATGCCGTAACCCAATTGCAGCGCCGGGTCGTTGCGCGGCACATCGGTGAAATCGAGCAGATGAATCAGCCCCTGATCGACCTGCTCCCGTAACGCCTCAAGCGTCGCCAGACCAATCGCATCAGAACGCAACACCACCCGTTGAATCGCGTCAAACTGCGCGCACTCCACGCTCGGATTGAAATCCGGTTCACCCAAAATATCCGCGAGGATCTTGCGAATCATCGGCGGAATCCGCGTGCCCACCACCGGATAATCCAGCAGCGCGCGCAATTTCAAACCCTTCTGCCCGGCCAGTGGATGCCCGGCTCGGCAGAAAAACCGCCCCGGTCGCGTGCGCAGCAATTGCACGTGATACTGCGGGTCGCCGACGAAATAGCGCGCATCCGCCACCAGAAATTCGATCTGCTGCTCACGCAACCACAGCGACAATTGCTGCCAGTCACCCTGATGAAAACGCGTGCGAATCGCCGGGTGTGCCTGAATGAATTCCGCCAGCGCTTCCGGCACCAGCACCTGCGCCGGGTACGGCCCGCAACCGAATTGCAGTTCGCCGCCGGTGAGGCCGTTGAACTGGGTCAATTCGTTGTGCAACGCCTGACTGCCGGCAAGCAAACGCCGCGCATGCTGCAGCACCAGTTCACCCTGGCCAGTGAGGCGAAACTCGCGGCTGCTGCGCTCGACCAGTTCGCAATCGAGGTCACGTTCCAGCGTCTGAATGCTACGGCTGAACGCCGGTTGGCTTAGGTTGATCGCTTCCGCCGCGCGGCCAAAATTGCGGTAGTCGGCGAGGGCCACGAGGTGGCGAAGCTGGCGTAAATCCATCATGCGTCTCCTGCATTCTGCGGATACTTTTAATGCATTGGATCGATAGCACGTTGGCTGGCATAAGTACACGCCTGTCCCTCGGTAATCGTCGCCATGTCGCATCCCATGTTCGCTTCCAGCGCCTTCACCCGCACCATTCTCGGCCACGCCGAACAGTCTGGCCTGTGCCCGCAAACCCTGCTGGCACGGGCCGGAATCTGCGCATCGGCTCTCGACGGTCACGACCAGCAAATTCCTGCGCACGCGGTCGAGAAACTATGGCTTGAATGCGAGCAGGCCGGGGCTGCGCCGACGTTCGGTTGTGAATTGGTCAACGGTCTGGCGACCACTTGCCTGCAAGGCCTGAACATTCTGCTCGACTCGGCACCGACGTTGCGCGCCAGCCTCGATTGCTTTGTGGCGTTTGCGCCGCGCGTGACCAATTACGTCGCGGTCGAGTTGCAGGAGTCCGGCGATGACGCGCATTTGCACCTGCGACCGGTGCAGGGCCAAGCCCATCACTTTGGCCTCGATGCAGCAACGATTACCTTGGTGCGCAACATCGCCCGTCGACTGGGCAAGACGCCCGACGAGGTATTCGTCAGCGTCACCTTGTGCCCAGCGCAAGCCGCCGGACACTGGCTGCACAACAACGGTATTCGTGTTGAACAAGGCGCTCATCCGCGCCTGACCTTGAAGCGCTCAACCCTCGAAGAACCACTGCTCGGCGCCAATCCGTTTCTGCACCAGAGCATGCTTCGCCATTGGCAAACCGAGTCCTCCGCGCCGAGTCGCAACGACAGTCTGGAGCTGGCGCGGCACTGGCTGACCGCCGGCGATCAACCGATCGAACGCATCGCTGAACGCCTCGGTTATCGCCAGCCGAGCAACTTTATTCGCGCCTTCCGCAAACAATTCGGCATCACGCCGAAGCAGTTCCGCCTCAATCCGCTGTAAGCACGCCGATGATTGGTTTTTGTCAGCCATCGCTTGTGTGTCAGCGCTGAGGGTTGGGCACCGTGTCAGTGCTGAGCAAACCTGACCGGAGCCCAATAATGATAAGAAAAAGCTCGGTTACGCCCCAAGTCCGTCCGCGACTTGCCCGGCGTGGCCACCCCCGTACGCAACCCCTGACCCTGGCGATTCTCGCCGCACTGTCGAGCCCCGGCTACGCCACCAGTTTCGACCTCAACGAAGACTGGAGCCTGTCGACCAAAACCACCCTGACCCTGGGCAGCAGTTGGTCGACGCAGAACCCCGACAAAAGCCTGATGACCCGTGCCAACGCCCTGCAAGCACAAGGCGTGCGCGCCAATGGCACCAGTGTCAGCGCTGACGACAACCGGCTGAACTTCGAGAAGGGCGACCCGATCTCGCAGAACTTCAAAGGCCTGACCGATTTCAGTCTCGATGGACAAGGGCAGGGCGCGTTCATTCGTTTCAAATACTGGTACGACCACGCCTACGAAACCCGCAATGGCCGCTTCAAGGATTTCGACGATTCGGGTTGGGATGACCTGAGCAAGTTTCAGGGTTTCAAAACCCTCGACGCCTACGTCTGGAAAGACTTCCAGATCGCCGATCATCCGCTGAACGTCAAGGTCGGCAATCAGGTGTTGTCGTGGGGCGAATCGCTGCTGATCCAGAACGGCATCAACGTGATCAACCCCTTGGACATTTCCGCCTTCAACCGCCCCGGGGTGGAAATCAAAGAAGGCCAGTTGCCGGTGGAGATGATCTCGTTCAGCTTCGGCCTGTCCGACACCCTCAACCTCGAAGGCTTTTATCAGTACAACTGGCGCGAAAGCGCACTCGACGGTTGCGGGACTTTTTTCGCTTCCAGCGATGCGATTCAGAAGGGTTGCGGGCCGCTGTACCTGAGCCAGGTGCAGACCGATCAACAGATGCAAGCCGCCGGTTTATACGCCTATTCGCGCGGCAACGAATCGCCGTCGGACAACGGCCAGTTCGGCTTCGCGTTGCGTAACATGATCCCGGCGCTGAACGATGCCGAAGCGGCGATCTACTACATCAACTATCACTCGCGGCTGCCGTATTTCACCCTCGATGCGCGCAACACCTCGCTGCCCGGCACCTTTCCCGGCGGTATTCAGGCGCCGAGTTATGCCGCAGCGTTTCCGGAAAATATTCACCTGTACGGCATCAGCCTCAACGGTGTTGAGCCGATCAGCGGCATCTCGCTCGCGGGCGAGTTGAGCTATCGGCCGAACATGCCGCTGGCGATCAATGCGCCGGACATCAACGTCGCGGTGATCTCCGGGCCGGGCGGCAATTCTTGGGTCGATCTGCCGCCGGGTTTCAACACCAATGCCGGCAGCCGTTACGACGGCTGGGTGCGCAAAGGCGTGTGGCAGATGACCGGTTCGGCGACGCAGGCTTTCGACAACATCCTCGGTGCCACGCGTTTGAGTCTGTTCGGCGAGGCCGGCGTTGTGCATATCGACGACCTCGGCGACGAACGTCTGGGCCGCAACGCCGCGTTCGGTCGCAGCGCCCCGCGCAATGGCTCAGCGTGCAACACCGTTGCGTCGGGCGTGACCAATCAGTACTGCACCGACAAAGGTTTCGCCACCGAGTGGTCGTGGGGTTATCGCCTGCGCGCGAGTCTTGAATACAGCGACGTGTTGCCGGGGATCAACCTGATTCCGGCAGTCAACTGGCGCCATGATGTCTCCGGCTATTCCTACGATCCGCAAGGGCCGTTTCAGGAAGGCCAGCAAGCCCTCGGCCTCAGCCTGACCGGCGTCTACATGAACGATTACAGCGTTGAACTGGCTTACAACACGTTCTTCGGTTCCAACGATTACAGCACCCTCGATGACCGCGATTTTGCCTCGGTCAGCTTCAAGGCCGACTTCTAAGGAGATCCCTCATGCGACTGCAATTGTGTGTACTGGCGCTGGCCTGCAGCGTCGGACTGGCGCAAGCCAAAGGTAACGATCCGGCACCGCTGGGTAAAACCCTGACGCCGATGGGCTCGGAAATGGCCGCGAATGCCGACGGCAGTATTCCGGCGTGGAGCGGTGGCCTGGCGAGCAACGCCGGTACCGTCGACAGCAAGGGCAGTTACAGCGATCCGTATGCGGCGGAAAAACCGTTGTTCACCGTCACTGCGCAGAATCTGGCGCAGTATCAGAAATTTCTCAGCCCCGGGCAGATCGCGTTGTTCAAGCGCTACCCGGACAGCTACAAAATGAACATCTACCCGACTCATCGCAGCGCCAATCTGCCTAAAGATGTGCTGGAACAAAGTCGCGGCAACGTCGCGAAAACCAGCATGGCCGACGGCGGCAACGGCTTGCACGACTATGCGCGCGGCATTCCATTCCCGCTGCCGACCGAAGGCCTTGAGGTGATGTGGAACCACATGACCCGCTATCGCGGCGGCAGTTACGAGCGCATCAGCAGCTCGGCATTGGTGCGCGAAAACGGCGCGACCAGTTATGTGCGCAACCAGTCGCTGATCAACTTTGCCGACACGGTGTCCGGGCTGGAACCGGGCGCCAACACGCTGTTCCTGTTCAAGAGCCGCGTGCTCGAGCCGGCACGTTTGTCCGGTGAAGCGGTGCTGGTGCACGAACCGATCGACCAGGTCGCCGAGCCGCGTTCGGCCTGGCAATACCTGCCGGGGCAACGCCGGGTGCGTCGCGCGCCGATGATCGCTTACGACAACAGCGCGCGCTACAGCAACGGCCTGATCACCGCCGACAACATCGACGGCTACAACGGCGCGCCCGATCGTTTCGACTGGAAACTGATTGGCAAACAGGAGCTGTTCATCCCTTACAACAGCTACAAGATCGGCAGCCACGCGCTCAAATACGACGAGGTGATCAAGCCCAATCACATCAATCAGGATCTGGCGCGCTACGAGAAACACCGGGTGTGGGTGGTGGAAGCCACGCTCAAGCCAAACGCCCGGCACATCTACGCCAAACGCCGGTTTTATGTGGACGAAGACAGTTGGCAGATTGCTCAGTCGGATCAATACGACAGCCGTGGCGAGTTGTGGCGCAGCGGTGAATTGCACGCGATTCAGCAGTACGACCATGGCTTCACCTACAACGTGCTGGAGACGTCCTACGACCTGATTGCCGGGCGTTATTACGCCGGTGGCCTGGCCAACGAAGAGACCCAGCCAATGCGCGTCGGGTTCGCGGCGAAGACCGACGACTACACCCCGTCGGATCTGCGGCGTTGGGCTAAATAACCTCTCACCATCACACAACCCCTGTAGGAGCTGCCGAAGGCTGCGATCTTTTGATGTGGTTTTTCAAGATCAAAAGATCGCAGCCTTCGGCAGCTCCTACAGGGATTTGTTTTGAGTCTTGAGATTGTTTATGCGTCACTGGAT
>NZ_JASCPK010000233.1:0-5522 GCF_029959385.1 Pseudomonas sp. PS01303 | reverse complement strand
CGATAGCGGTGTATCAGTCACCACAACAGTGACTGATGAATTGCTATCGCGAGCAGGCTCACTCCTACAGGAGGGATGGGTTCGGGATCAGTAGTGATACCACTTCACTTCGAGCATGACTTCCGTTTCCGGCGTGGCGATGTGGCTGAACTCGCGCTGCGCACTCAAGCGCAAACCCAGATTGCGCGACAACTCCCACTGCTGATTCAGGCTCAAACTGCGCCGCACTTCGCCATTGGTGAAGTAATCACCCTTGGCCTCCAGGCTCATATTTCCCAGAGGATTGCGCCACAGCACGCCGGTATTGAAACCACCGGCCGGCGAAACAAATTCAGCAAAGTCATTGTTGTGCTCAACCCGCACGGTGCCCAGCGCAAACCCCAGCACATCATCACCCAGCGCCCACGTGCCGCCACCGCCACCATTCACATGACTGACCAGCGTCTCGTCATCATGCTTGCCCGGCACGCGCTCAAGACCACCGGTGACTTGCCACGACAACGGCTGCAACAACTCATTGCGCGGTGTCAGCGAGCGAATCGTCGCCAGATCCAGTTGCTGGAACTGCCAGTGATTGCCCTCGTACTGACGCAGCTTCATTTGCAGGATTTCAATCTGCGCGCCGAGCGGGAAGCTTTCGGCGTTGTCGTTGAGATCGTGATAGGCCATGCGCAAACCGTACTCGCCGAACGCACGATCGCCGCGCGTGCCGAGGCCGGCCTGCCAGGTGCGCGATTCGTGGCCGTCTTCCGGCAAGCCCGGTTGCGGAATCTGCAGATCGGGTGCCGGGTTTTTATTGATCGCTCGCAGCAGTTCGAAACTGCGTTGCGCCCGTTGCGGATCACGTTCCTGGCCGTTGGCGCGGTAGCGTTCGAGGCGATATGCCGCGTCGATGATCAGTGCCTGACGATCGCGGGGCAGGGCTTTGAAGGTCGGCTCTTGCAGCACTTGTTGATCGGCGCTGACTTTCAGCACCCAATCCTGTTCTTCACCCGTCAACGGCTCAGCGCGGCTCAGCAGTTCGCGCTCACGAGAAGGGCGATATTCGATACTTTCCACCAGCCCGGCTTCTTTCACCGCTTTGACGGTGTCGGTCGGAATTGCGGTCAGCGGGAATTGCTCGGTCAGGCGCAGACTTGGGCGGGCCACTTGCAGCAGCTCCAGCAAGCGGTACGAGCAGTTTTCATCGAAGAAGAAATAGTCGAACTGGATCTGCTTCAACTCCCACACATGTTCGACCATGCGTGCGGTTTCTTCTTGCGTCAGATTGAGTCGGTATTCCCACAGATCACGATTTTCCAGGCTGCGGTATTCGGAGAGTTTTTCCTGATACGGCACCAGCGCGAACAGGCCCGGATAGCCGCCCATCAAACCTTTCCAGGCGTAGAGGATGCTGTTGTCAGAGCCCTCGATGTAGGCGCCGAAGTTGATCGCGTAGCTGAGCAGCGAGGTCTTGTCGGCCTGCACGTCAGCTTGGTCGATGCGCAGCAGGGTGTGGCCGAACATCGATGACGGACTGTTCAAATACGCCGCCGGGAAGATCATCACCGCGCTGTGCGGCGAGACGTCCTTCATCCATTTTTTGTACTCGGCGCACTCAGGTGTCGGCAGATCTTTCAGATTGAGTTGCGCTTTCAGCCAGCGCGTGCGCGCCGGGTAAACGCACTGCGCATGCTGCTCGCCGAGACTGGCCGGGGCATACAGCGCTTGCACGGTCGCCGCCAGTTCATGATCGGGATGTTCATTGCCATCAGGCGCGAGAAAGAATTTCTTGTCGCTGACATAGCTGCGCCAGCCGCCGAGTTTGGCGGTTTCGTAATGACCGAGGGAAATCCAGAAGCGGTCGTTGGCCAGTTGCTGCAAACGTTGAGGGTCGACATGGGGCGCGGCGGACAGCGGGGCGCAGACACAGAGCGCCAGCCAGGCAAGGCGTTTGAGCATAAGTGGCAACTTAAGTCGAAAGAAAATAAAACCCGAATCGGGGGTATGAACACTCCACCCTGTGGCGAGGGGATTCATCCCCGATGGGCTGCGAAGCGGCCCCAAAACCCGTATCCCCAATGCATCAGCTATACCGCATGCACAGGTTCACGACTGCTGCGCAGCCGATCGGGGATAAATCCCCTCACCACAGGTTCAGCGTCACGGTGGAATCACTGCATAAAAAATAAAACCCGCTCCCCGAAGGAAGCGGGCGGGGTCGAGCTTAAGCCTGCGTTGCGTACTTGGCCAGACGAGGATCCGATTTCAGTACGGCCAGGGTGTTGGTATGCACGTCTTCAGCGGTCACGTCAGCTTTGCTGAAGATCTGCTGGAAGTGCTCGTGAGTCACAGCAGCGAAGTGCGCACGATCTTCCGGCGCCACGCCCAGTACCACGGCATAAGTCGTCAGCGCTTCGCCGTTGCCTTTGGCCATGTCTTCGGACAGCTCGTTCATCATGCCATTCATGGCAAACCAGGATTTGCCGCCGTAGGTCAGCGACGCATTGGTCGAGCAACCGTTGGTGCCGGAAGTCATACCAAACGTAGCGTTACCGGAAGTGCCGTTAGTGGTGGAAGCGAGGAAGTGAGCAGGGGTGCCACGCTGACCTTCGAACAGCATGTTGCCCCAACCGCAATCCGGGCCGCCTGGAGCTTGCGCCATTGCGTTGATGGATACAGCGGTGAAGAGAGTACCGAGAAGAATCCGTTTCATAGCTTTGTTCTCTTTGTGTGCATACCAATGGACAGGGTTCTGGCCCCCAAGCGCTGTACAAGACAGACCCAAACGAAGCCAGTGGGCCGGTATTAGTTCCAGCCGCGCAGTTTGGAGTTTAGGCACGTTCCTGCGGTTCCGTGATTTTTTACAAAAGATTCGGTAATAACCCCGGTTTCAGGGGAGCCGGTGCGCAGAGATCCGGTTGTCTATGCTTTGTCACATGGCGCGCCTTGCCAGTGGGGCACGGGCAGCGCCAGAATGCGGCTATCTGCCCCGCCTGATTGTTAAGGAAGCCCGATGCCTGATCCTGTTGCTGCCAGCTTGCGTCTTGCGCCCGAAGCGCTGACCCGTCCGTTTTCCGCTGAACAGTTCAGCTTCACTACCACCAATGATCTGGAGCCCTTTCGCGGTGTGCTCGGCCAGGAACGCGCGGTCGAAGCCTTGCAGTTCGGTGTGGCCATGCCACGCCCCGGTTACAACGTGTTTGTCATGGGCGAGCCCGGCACCGGCCGTTTCTCGTTCGTCAAACGCTATCTGAAGGCCGAAGGCAAACGCCTGCAGACCCCGGCGGACTGGGTCTATGTGAACAATTTCGATGAGCCGCGCGAACCCCGCGCACTGGAGTTGCCATCCGGCACCGCCGCTTCGTTCATCGGTGACATCAACGGTTTGATCGACAACCTGCTGGCAACGTTTCCGGCAGTCTTCGAGCACCCGTCCTACCAGCAAAAGAAAAGCGCCATCGACCGCGCCTTCAACCAGCGCTACGACAAAGCCCTCGACATCATCGAGCGGCTGGCCCTGGAAAAAGACGTCGCCCTCTATCGCGACAGCAGCAACATCGCCTTCACGCCGATGCTCGACGGCAAGGCGCTGGACGAAGCCGAATTCGCGCAGTTGCCGGAAGCTGATCGCGAGCGTTTTCACGATGATATTTCCGGGCTTGAAGAACGCCTGAACGAAGAACTCGCCAGCCTGCCGCAATGGAAGCGCGAGTCGAACAATCAACTGCGTTCGCTCAACGAAGAAACCATCACGTTGGCGCTGCAGCCGTTGCTGTCGCCGCTGTCGGAGAAGTACGCCGAGAACGCGGCGGTCTGCGGTTACCTGCAAGCGATGCAGGTGTACCTGCTGAAAACCGTGGTCGAGCAACTGGTCGACGACAGCAAGACTGACGCCGTGGCGCGCAAGCTGCTCGAAGAGCAATACGCGCCGAGTCTGGTCGTCGGTCATCCAGTGAGCGGTGGCGCACCAGTTGTATTCGAACCGCACCCGACTTACGAAAACCTCTTCGGTCGTATCGAATACACCACCGATCAGGGCGCGCTCTACACCACTTATCGGCAGTTGCGTCCGGGCGCCTTGCACCGTGCCAATGGCGGCTTCCTGATTCTTGAAGCGGAAAAAATGCTCAGCGAGCCGTTCGTGTGGGATGCGCTGAAACGCGCCCTGCAATCGCGCAAGCTGAAAATGGAATCGCCGCTGGGCGAGATGGGCCGTTTCGCCACGGTCACGCTCAATCCGCAGCACATTCCGTTGCAGGTCAAAGTCATCATCATCGGTGCGCGGTCGCTGTATTACACGCTGCAAGACCTCGATCCGGACTTCCAGGAGATGTTCCGCGTTCTGGTTGATTTCGACGAAGACATCCCGATGGTCGACGAGAGCCTGGAGCAATTTGCCCAGCTGCTGAAAACCCGCACGTCGGAAGAAGGCATGGCACCGCTGACCGCCGACGCGGTGGCGCGTCTGGCGACTTACAGCGCACGGCTGGCCGAGCACCAAGGGCGTTTGTCGGCGCGTATCGGCGACCTGTTCCAACTGGTCAGCGAAGCGGATTTCATCCGCCATCTGGCTGGCGATGAAATGACCGATGCCGGGCACATTGAACGCGCCCTGAAAGCCAAAGCCACGCGCACCGGACGTGTGTCGGCGCGGATTCTCGACGACATGCTCGCCGGGATCATTCTGATCGACACCGATGGCGCGGCAGTCGGCAAGTGCAACGGTCTGACCGTGCTCGAAGTCGGCGACTCGGCGTTCGGTGTGCCGGCGCGGATTTCCGCCACGGTGTATCCGGGCGGCAGCGGCATCGTCGACATCGAGCGTGAGGTTAACCTCGGTCAGCCGATCCACTCCAAAGGCGTGATGATCCTCACCGGGTATCTGGGCAGCCGTTACGCGCAGGAATTCCCGCTGGCGATTTCCGCGAGCATCGCGCTGGAGCAATCCTACGGTTACGTCGATGGCGACAGTGCATCGCTGGGCGAGGCGTGCACGCTGATTTCGGCGCTGTCGAAAACCCCGCTCAAGCAGTGCTTCGCGATCACCGGCTCGATCAACCAGTTCGGTGAAGTGCAGGCGGTCGGTGGGGTCAACGAGAAGATCGAAGGCTTCTTCCGTCTCTGCGAAGCACGCGGGCTGACGGGCGAGCAGGGCGCGATCATTCCGCAGGCCAACGTGGCGACGTTGATGCTTGATGAGAAGGTATTGGCGGCGGTGCGTGCCGGGCAGTTCCACGTTTACGCGGTGCGTCAGGCGGATGAAGCGTTGAGCCTGCTGGTCGGCGAACCGGCGGGTGAGCCGAACGCCGACGGCGAATTTCCGGAAGGCAGCATCAATGCACGGGTGGTCGAGCGCTTGCGCGACATCGCTGAAATGATCAGCGAAGAAGACCTCAAGGAAGCGGAAAAGGAACTGGCCCAAGAGGCGTTAGCCGAAGCAAAACCGGCCTAAAGCCTTACGCGATCAAACTGTAGGAGTGAGCCTGCTCGCGATAGCGGAGTGTCAGTCGGCGAATGAGTTGCCTGACACACCGCCATCG
>NZ_JASCPK010000232.1:0-5544 GCF_029959385.1 Pseudomonas sp. PS01303 | reverse complement strand
GGCAAGCCTTGCTCCTACAGGGATCAACACCGCCCTTGTAGGAGCAAGGCTTGCCCGCGAAGGGGTCGACTCGGTCTCAAGCCCTAAACAGGTTTTGCGCCCATCAACCCGGCAATCGCCACAAAACACACGAAACTGAACAACGCCAAAGCAAAGCTGAACCGCCCCACCCCGCCCGGCACCTTGCGCAACCGATTCAAACGCACAAGCAACCACAACCACGCCAACGCCGCCACGGTGTACAGCACGCTCGACGCCAGAATCCACGTCTGCCCCAGCGGCCAGCCCACCAGATGCACCATCCACCAACCGGTGAATGGCATGCTCAGCAGCGCCAGGCCCATCAGCAGCCAGACAAACACCCGTGGCCGCTGCAACGTGCGGCTGCCCGCCGTCACATCACCTTTGCGCTTGGCCAGAAACACCCAGATCGCCAGACCCAGCGCGCTGGCCAGCAAAACCACGGTGGCGACCACGTGAGCCATTTTCAGGGCCGTTAACGTTTCCATTGTCAAAATTCCTTATTGCTTGCCCATCAGCGTAGCCGCTCAGCCGAGAAACAGCTGATAGGCCGGGTTCTCGCTTTCATCCCAGTATGGGTAACCAATCTCTTCCAGCGCTGCCGGCACCAGATGGCGCTCGTCGTGCGGCACTTGCAGGCCGGCGACCACACGGCCATCAGCAGCGCCGTGGTTGCGGTAGTGGAACATCGAGATGTTCCAGCGCCCGCCGAGCTTATTAAGGAAGTTGAACAGCGCACCAGGACGCTCCGGGAATTCGAAGCGGAACACCACTTCATCAATCACGTGCGCCGCGTGCCCGCCAACCATGTGGCGGATGTGCAGCTTGGCCAGTTCGTTGTCGGTCAGATCAGTGACCGGGAAACCTTGCTCGGTCAGGCTCGCCAGCAGTGCGCTGCGCGGATCGTTTTCCGGGTGGGTCTGCACGCCAACGAAAATGTGCGCTTCGCTGCCGGTGTTGTAGCGGTAGTTGAATTCGGTGATCTGGCGCTTGCCGATGGCTTCGCAGAAGTTTTTGAAGCTGCCGGCCTTCTCGGGGATGGTCACGGCGATGATCGCTTCGCGGCCTTCACCCAGTTCGGCGCGCTCGGCGACGTGGCGCAAGCGGTCGAAGTTGACGTTGGCGCCGGAATCGATGGCGACAAAAGTCTGGCCGCTGACACCGCGTTGTTCGACGTACTTCTTGATCCCGGCCACACCCAAGGCGCCGGCAGGTTCGGTGATCGAGCGGGTATCGTCGTAGATATCCTTGATTGCCGCACAGATCTCGTCAGTGCTGACGGTGATCACTTCATCGACGTAGTCTTTGCAGATGTCGAAGGTGTGCTGGCCGATCTGCGCCACCGCCACGCCGTCGGCGAAGATACCCACGGTTGGCAGAACGACGCGCTCACCGGCAGCCATCGCGGCCTGCAGGCAGTTGGAGTCGTCCGGCTCGACGCCGATGACTTTGATGTCCGGACGCAGGTATTTCACGTACGCGGCGATACCGGCGATCAGACCGCCGCCACCAACCGGGACAAAAATCGCGTCCAGCGGCTGCGGGTGCTGGCGCAGAATTTCCATCGCGACCGTGCCCTGCCCGGCGATGGTGTGCGGATCGTCGTACGGGTGAATGTAGACGTAGCCTTTTTCATCGACCAGTTTCAGCGAGTAGGCCAGGGCTTCCGGGAACGAATCACCGTGCAGTACCACTTTTCCGCCACGCGAACGCACGCCTTCGACCTTGATTTCCGGAGTGGTCTTAGGCATGACGATGGTCGCTTTTACGCCCAGCACTTTCGCCGCCAGGGCCAGGCCCTGCGCATGGTTGCCCGCCGACGCGGTGACCACGCCACGGGCGCGCTCTTCTTCGGTCAACTGAGTCAACTTGTTGTAGGCGCCGCGAATCTTGAACGAGAACACCGGCTGCAAGTCTTCGCGCTTGAGCCAAATGTCATTGCCCAGCCGCTCGGAGAGCTGGCGAGCGTTCTGCAGCGGGGTTTCTACGGCAACGTCATAAACGCGCGAGGTGAGGATCTTTTTGACGTACTGTTCGAGCATCGGAAAGCATCACTGAGCGGGTTGGGCAGGGCCAAGGAGTCTAACCCGGCTTTTGCCCGGGCGACCACACTAAACAGGTGGTTTTAAGGTCTGGAAACCCATTCTTGAGTGAGCACCATTGTGGCGAGGGGATTTATCCCCGATGGAGTGCGAAGCGCTCCCCGACATTCTTTCAGAAATACCGCGTTCTCAGGTTTTACGACGACTGCGTCGCCGGTCGGGGATAAATCCCCTCACCACAGGGTGTTTCCCCCTGCACCGCCGCGAAGCCTATAATGCCGGCCTTTCCGTTCTCACCTTGCCCGCTTCCGGAGCCCGCATGACCCAGGATCAACTCAAACAGGCAGTGGCTCAGGCCGCCGTCGACTTCATCCTTCCGAAACTCGACGACAAGAGCATCGTTGGGGTCGGCACCGGCTCCACCGCCAACTGCTTCATCGACGCCCTGGCCCAGCACAAGGGCGCGTTCGATGGCGCGGTCGCCAGTTCCGAAGCAACCGCCGCGCGCCTCAAGGGCCACGGGATTCCGGTGTATGAGCTGAACACCGTCAGCGATCTGGAGTTCTACGTTGATGGCGCCGATGAAAGCGACGCGCACCTGAACCTGATCAAGGGCGGCGGCGCAGCTCTGACCCGCGAGAAGATCGTTGCGGCCGTGGCCAAGACCTTCATCTGCATCGCCGACGCCAGCAAACTGGTGCCGGTGCTAGGCGAATTTCCGCTGCCAGTCGAAGTGATCCCGATGGCCCGCAGCCACGTTGCCCGCCAACTGGTGAAACTGGGCGGCGACCCGGTGTACCGCGAAGGCGTGCTGACCGATAACGGCAACATCATTCTGGATGTGTTCAACCTGCAGATCACCAACCCGGTGGAGCTGGAAGCGCAGATCAATGCGATTGTTGGCGTGGTGACTAACGGCTTGTTCGCGGCACGTCCGGCTGATTTGTTGTTGCTGGGTACATCTGAGGGCGTGAAAACCCTTAAAGCTGAGTAATCAGCCCGCCCACGATTTTGTGGGCGGATGGAAACCTGTGGGAGCTAACTTTGTGGTGAGGGGATTTATCCCCGATGGGCTGCGTAGCAGTCCTGCTTTTTGGGGCCGCTGCGCGACCCATCGGGGATAAATCCCCTCACCACAAAAGCTCGCTCCCACAGTGTTTTGTGGTGTTGGTTAGTTCGGCGTTGGTTTTTTGAAGACGTAAAACAGGTTCGGCTCGCTCACCATGTACAGCGTGCCATCGTCATCCATCGCAATGCCTTCCGCCTGCGGCACGGTTTTCTTCAAACCCTGACGCCCGCCACTGATGGACATCGTGCTCAACGGCCGCCCATCGACGTCTAGCTCCAGAATCAACCGCGACTCATCCGACAGTGCCAGCAAGTGGCCGCTGCGTTCGTCGTACTGCAAACTCGACAGATCACGCACAAACATCCCGGCATCGCGCTTGGGGTTGTTGATCACGTGCACCGCGTAGGATTTTTCCGGGTTGAAGTGCGGAAAACCATGCACTTCGTAGATCAGCATCGGATCGCGCTCTTTCGCCACGAACAGGCGCTTGCCCACCGAGTCGTAAGCCAGACCTTCAAAACCCTTGTTGCCGCTCATGTGCACGCCAAGGGTCATCTGCTCGGCATCCGCCGCATCGAGGAACGTGGTGCCCTCTTCCAGATGAATCTTGATCAGCCGCTGTTCACGCTCGTCGGTGATCACGTAGGTGTCGGCGCTGATGAACTCGACGGCCTCCGCATCGCCAAAACCGATCAGCGAGATGCGCCGCAGGATCTTGCCTTCCAGCGACAGCTCAACCAGCTCGGCATTTTTGTTGGTCACGGTGAACAGGCTTTTGCGCACCGGATCGAAGGTCAGCGCTGACACATCGTCGTCCAGACCGTCGATAACTCGTGCTTCAATCTCCACACGGTATTGATCCAGACCAATGGATTCAGTGCTCTGCGGTTGCCACAGCGTGTGCAGGTTGAACCAGGCACGCTCGAACAGGCGCAGGTATTGGCCGATCGCAATCAACGCGATCAGCGCAATCACCGAGACGATGATGACCAGAGGTTTGGGACGGGCAAGTCGACGCATTCGGGCGGGCTCGGAATCAAAACAGGCGGATGAAATATCACGCCCGTCTGAACTGAAGCTTAATGGCCACTTGCCTCAAACCACAAGACAACCCTGTATTTGATCGTTCCCACGCTCTGCGTGGGAATGCCGCCGGGGACGCTCTGCGTCCGACAGTCAAAAGATCGTCCGAACGCGGCCCGAACCTTCGGCAGCTCCTACAGGATTCGATGAGGCTGTTATTTCTGTTTTTCGAAGCGGTAGAACAGGTTTGGCTCACTGACCATGTACAGCGTGCCCGCCTCGTCCATGGTCACGCCTTCGGCGCGCGGGATGGTTTTTTTGATGCCGTTGAAGCCGCCGAGCAAGGTCATGAAGCTGACTTGATCGCCCTTCTCATCCAGCTCCAGCAATAGATGCGAATCAGCGGACAGCACCAATGTGTGGCCGGTGCGCGGATCCACCGCCAGCGCCGAGAGGTTGCGGATGTCCAGTTCATCGCTGGCGAGTTTTTGCTTGTCGCCCGTCAGCGTCTGGGTGCCGTCGCTTTTCCAGGTGAACAGCGCCGGTGGCCGCTCTTCGCCCAGTAGCAGTTGCTGATTGCGCGGATCCCAGGCAATCGCTTCGAAGGCTTTGTTCTGGTCTTTCGAGGGGCCGAGGTCGTATTTGGGGAAGTCGGCGATGTTCAGTTCGCGGGTGTCGGCGTCGACTTTGACGATGGAGAGTATGTGCTCGCGCTCATCGACGATGGCCATCAGGCCGTTTTCCATCACGGTCAGGCCTTCCGGATTGCTCCAGCCCTTGAGCGGCATTTTGCGCAGGACGTCACCTTGCAGGCTCAGCTCGGCGAGGAATGGATTTTTGCCCATTACCGAAAACAGGGTTTTGGTCTGCGGGTTATAGGACAGATCGGAGGCTTCGTCTTTCTCCATGCCCGGCAGCAACTTCGCGTCTATCACTGCGTGGTAGTCCGGCAACCAGACGCTTTCCTTTTGCTCGGTCGGGCTCTCGAAACGCTCCAGCACCCACAGCACGCCACGGTCATCCCAATGCATGGCGAACGCCAGGCCATAGGCGGCGGCAAGGGCCAGCGCCAGCCAGGTATACCAACGCAGGGCAAAACGTGAACGGCGGACGGATTTGAGCTGAGTTTGAGATGACATCGAGGGACGCGTTCCGAAAATTCAGGCTATGGGTAATAGCACAAAGAGGCCGGCTCAGACGCCAGATTTTCCGGAATTATCCAGACAGGATGTGAAAAAAACGGCAAATGGCGGGATTGCCGTGTGGGTTTGTGGGCCAAGACACAAAAATACCTGCCAGGCCTCTGTGGCGAGGGGATTTATCCCCGTTGGGTCGCGCAGCGGCCCCAAAGATCTTGGGACTGCTGCGCAGTCCAACGGGGATAAATCC
>NZ_JASCPK010000231.1:0-5547 GCF_029959385.1 Pseudomonas sp. PS01303 | reverse complement strand
GAGCAAGCCCGCTCCCACAAGGGGAACGCATTCCAAACTGTGGGAGCGGGCTTGCTCGCGAAGGCGCCAGATCAGACAACGCTAATCAAAAAGTCTGCCCAAGGTTCAGATAAACCGCCTGCTCATCCGCATCATTCAACCCATACGTGAAATTCAACGGCCCCAGCGGCGTGTCAAACCCGATAAAAACACTCGCCGCATTGATGTAACCACTGTCGAACTCATTGTCATTGTTCCACGCCCGCCCACGCTCCAGCGAAGCACCGGCGTACAGCGGGAAGTCCAGCGGCAAGTACGAACGCGGCGTCAGACGGCGGAAATACACGGCACGCATCAGGCTGACGTTCTGCCCGGAAATCGCATCTTCCCGGAACCCCGACAACTGCCGCGCGCCGCCGAGCAGGAAGCTCGATGTCACCACATTGGCGTCGTCCAGCGTGCGCCCGTAACGACCGCCAAGGATCAACGTGTCGGGGCCATGACTCATGGCTTTGTCGATTTTGAAATCCCACTGCCGGTAACGTGTATCCGAGCCCAGACTCGGTTCGAATTGCGTCAGCGTCAGGCTGATGTCCTTGCCTTCGTGAGGGTAGTAAACGTTGTCCAGCGAGTCGTACGAGTACTTCAGCGAGTAGAAGCCTTCGTTAAAGCTTTCGCTCGGCAGATCCTGATCACCAATGCGCACATCAGCCTTGCCCCACGCTTCGCCAACGCCGAAACGCACTTCGCCGTTGTTGCCGATCTGCCGACCGAGGTTGAGGCCGAAACCGTAGCGCTCGACGCGGTATTGCGCGATCGGATCATTATCGAGAATCGACTCGACGTTCTGCGCTTCGAACGATGCATACGGGGCGACGAAGTAGCGCGAACCGACGTCCAGCGGCTGATAGAACTCGGTGTACAACTCTTGTTTGTCGCCGATCTGCGCGCGCGTCAGCCATTCCGCGCCGAGACGGTTGATGCCGTTGACGCGGTAGCTGGCGCCGAGGTTGAAGGCGCTGTCGCCGCGCATGTCGTCCGACAGATTGAGGCCGACGCGCAGGTAATCGGTGCCGCTGCGTTTGCCGCGCGCGCTGATCACCAGGGTGTGATCCGGGCCTTTGTGCACCACGCGGTATTGCACCTGCTCGAAGTAATCGAGGCCGTACAAGGTGCCCATGTCCGAATGCAGTCGGCCCAGATCCAGCGGTTCGCCGATGGGTTGACGGATGTAGTAGCGGATCACGTCATCATCGACTTTCGAATCGTTCTCCACACGAATGGCGGTGATGACCGGCGTGCGCTGGCCCGGCGAGCGGGCGGCGTTGAGTTCGGCGTCCTGGGATTCACTCGGTTTGAGCTGTGCGAGGCGGGCGTCGAGGGCTTTGGTCGCGCGGTAACCGGCTTCGATCATTTCCTGGGCCTTGCCGAAATCGGTGACGCCGAAGGCGGCCAGTGCCGGCTGAATCAAAACGTCATCGGCGTGCAGCGCGGCGAGTTGTTCTTCCGAGTTGCGCCGGGTCATCAGGGTGATCGACTGATTGAGCACGTCGACCACGGTGGTCAGTTGTTTGCGGTTGCGCAGCGGCGTACCGATGTCGACGACGATGGCGATGTCGACGCCCATTTCCCGCGCCACATCGAGCGGAATGTTGTCGGTCATGCCGCCGTCCACCAGCAACCGGCCATCGAGTTCGACCGGCGCGAACACAGCGGGGATCGACATGCTCGCGCGAATCACCTGCGGCAGATGGCCTTTGCGGAAGACCACTTTTTCACCGTTGGCGATGTCGGTGGCCACGGCGCGGAACGGGATCGGCAGTTTGTCGAAATCGCGGGTATCACTGGTGTGCGCCAACAGACTTTCCAGCAGCAACGAGAGGTTTTGCCCTTGAATCACGCCCAATGGCAGGCCGAGGCTGCCGTCGTCGCGAAAGCTGAGTTTCTGTTTCACCAGAAAATCGCGGTCGTCCTGCTTGCGTCGAAACGGCACGTCTTCACGCGGTGGCGCGTCGGACAGTGCGGCTTGCCAGTCGATGTTCAGCGCGAGTTTTTCCAGCTCGTCGATCTTGTAACCCGAGGCGTACAGGCCGCCGACCACCGCACCCATGCTGGTGCCGGCGATCGCATCGATCTTGATGCCTTGCTCTTCCAAAGCCTTGAGCACGCCGATGTGCGCCAGCCCGCGCGCGGCGCCGCCGGACAGCACCAGGCCGATTTTCGGGCGCGGCGCTTCAGTGGCATGGACGAAGAGGGGCAGAAAACCAAGCAGCAGGCAGAACAGCAGACGGCGCATTGTGAGTCTCGGGGCAAGCGGTAAAGCCGGCTATTATAGCGGCGCCCTCTGTCTCAGGAGTTGTAGCGAACATGACTGTCGCAAAAGCAGAAGTTGTCATCACTTATTGCACGCAATGCCAATGGCTGTTGCGCGCCGCGTGGCTGGCGCAGGAGTTGCTCAGCACCTTCGGCGACGACCTCGGCAAAGTCTCGTTGGTGCCGGGCACTGGCGGGGTGTTTCAGATCACCTGCGCTGGCGTGCAGATCTGGGAACGCAAGGCCGACGGCGGTTTTCCGGAAGCCAAGGTGCTGAAACAGCGGGTGCGCGATCAGATCGATCCTGACCGCGACCTCGGTCACAACGACCGCACTCAGTGAGACGCGGCCTCGGCGGCGACGGTTTTCTTGTCGGCATTGCCTGACATCCGCGCCGAGACGACGATGGCGACAATGATCAGCGCGCCGCCGATCAACATCTTCGGCGTCGGGTTTTCATTGAACAGCAGCCAGGCGACCGTGATGCCGTAGACCGGCTCCATCGCGAACACCACCGCGGCGGTGCGCGCCTTGATCACCGCCAGACTGGCCACGAACAGACTGTGAGCGACGCCGGTGCAGAACACGCCGAGCAGGGCGATCCACAACCAGTCCAGCGCGCGCACTTCGCTCAGTTGTGGCGCCGCAACCGGCAGCAAACACAACGCCACCACCACGTTTTGACACAGCGCCGCCTGTACCGCCGGAATGCGTCCGGAGCTGGCGCGGTTGGTCAGCGACAGCAATGAGAACAGCAGCCCCGAGAGCACCGACCAGAGCAAGCCAACGGTGGCGCCGCTGCCCAGATCGAAGGCCGGGGTCACCAGAATCAGGCCGACGCTGACCAACAGCACCAGTACAATTTCGTTGGCGCGAATGCGTTCGCGGAAGATCAGCCCTTCAAGAATCACCGTGAATGCCGGGAAACTGGCGAAGCCCAACGTGGCGATGGCGACACCGGCGATCTTCACCGAAACAAAGAAACTCACCCAGTGCCCGGCCAGCAACACGCCGCTGAGGATCAGTCGACGCCAGTCCACGGCCTGAAGTTTTTGCCAGCCCTGCGCACTGGCGAAACGGGCAAAAAACGCCAGAGCGAGCACGGCAAAAGCGGCGCGGCCGAAAACGATCACGGCGGGGGAGGCGGCAGCGAGTTTGCCGAACACGCCGGTCAGGCCAAACATCAAAGCACCAATGTGCAGAGCGCCGAGGGCGGTACGCGGGGTCATTGCAATCCTTAATCCAGACACGATTCGTTGTGATGCATTGATCGTTCCCACGCTCTGCGTGGTAACGCCTCTAGGGACGCTCTGCGTCCAGTGACGCGGAGCGTCACGGCTGCATTCCCACGCAGAGCGTGGGAACGATCATGAATGGTTGAGGGCCAAGAGTCTGTCGGCGGACTATCGTCTTTTGTCGCCGGAATCGCGGCGAAGCTGGCCGGGTGATGAGCCGAACTCGCGCAGGACGGCGGCCGAGAAGGCACTCTGCGAGCTGTAACCGACGCGACTGGCAATCTCGCCCATCGGCAAAAGCGTATCGCGGAGCATTTGCACCGCCAGATGCAACCGTCGACTGCGCATGTAATCCATCGGCGTCTGCCCGCATTCCGCCATAAACCGCGCATGCAGTCGCGCACTCGACAGCCCGGCAACCCGCGCCAGATCGGCAACTTGCAGCGGATAAGCCGCGTTCTGCTCGATGTGCGCATCCAGCGCCGCATAAGGCAAACGGCGGGCAGTCAGTTCGGCTGGTTTCGCATGATTGAGGCTGGCCAGCAGCAACACCGAGCCTTGCTGCGCGATCAACGGATCACTGACCGGACTGTTCGCCAGCCAACTGACCAACTGACTCTGCCCGGAATCCAGCGACAAACGCGCAGGCTGATCGAGCAAGCGGCGGCTGGCCTCGGCATGTTCACCCAACGAATCCACCAGCCATTGCCCGTCAGGAATGTCCATCACCAGACAACGACTGCCATCGGGACTGCCGCAAGCGTGGTGCGCGCCCGAAGGGATCACCACAAAACTTTGCTGACGCACCTGACTGCCACGGCCCTCGACCTCGAAATCCAGCGCACCGGACAGCCCGAACACCAATTGGGCGTGCTCGTGGCTGTGGACGATCAGATCGCGGGTGTACTGACGCAGGGTGAGAATCGGGCGCATAAACAAGTCTCCGGGCAGGCCTGCAGTCTACACCGGCGGGCGCTGTGTGCGCTGTCACAGGACTGACTCGCGCTTGTCATGGTCGATTCACCGGATGCGCGCAGAGTGGCGAAAACATCGCAGAGGGTTGCCCATGACCAGCGCCGAGCTCGCCAGACCCAGCCGCAAACAACGGGTGCGAACCCTGTGGATCTCCGACGTGCACCTGGGCACGCGCGATTGCCAGGCCGAGCACTTGTCGACGTTCCTCAAGGGCTATCACGCCGACAAGGTGTATCTGGTCGGCGACATCATCGACGGCTGGAAACTGCGCGGCGGCATGTACTGGCCGCAAGCGCACACCAACGTGATCCGGCGCTTGCTCACCATGAGCAAGCGCGGCACCGAGGTGATCTATGTCACCGGCAATCACGATGAGTTCTTGCGCCGTTACTCGAAGCTGATTCTCGGCAATATTCAGTTGGTCGACGAAGCGGTGCATGTCACCGCCGATGGCCGCCATCTGTTGGTGATTCACGGCGATCAGTTTGATGTGATCACCCGATATCACCGCTGGCTGGCCTTCCTCGGCGATTCGGCTTACGAATTTACCCTGACCCTGAATCGCTGGCTCAACCACTGGCGGGCGCGCTATGGCTACGGCTATTGGTCGCTGTCGGCGTACCTCAAGCACAAGGTGAAGACGGCGGTGAGTTTTATCGGTGACTTCGAAGAAGCCATCGCCCATGAGTGCGTGAAGCGCGGGTTGCACGGGGTGGTCTGCGGGCACATCCACCATGCCGAGATCCGTAAGGTCGGCGAGGTGGATTACCTCAACTGCGGCGATTGGGTGGAATCGTGCACGGCGCTGATCGAGCATTGGGATGGCACGATCGAGTTATATCGGCTGGCGGATGCACAGGCGCGAGAGGCGGAGCTAAAAGCGGCTAAAGTCACCGAACTCGCCTGATCAAACATAAAACCCTGTGGGAGCGAGCCTGCTCGCGAATGCAATTCCTCAGACAAAGCATTGCCGTCTGACACACCGCTTTCGCGAGCAGGCTCGCTCCCACATTTTGGATTGTGGTGTTCTCAGGCTGGGCTATGT
>NZ_JASCPK010000230.1:0-5645 GCF_029959385.1 Pseudomonas sp. PS01303 | reverse complement strand
CGCGAAAGCGGTGTGTCATTCAAGTCGTTGGTGACTGACCCACCGCTTTCGCGAGCAAGCCCGCTCCCACACGGGGTCGCCACAAGTCAGCTCCTCGCGCCGTTGGTCTGTTCGATAGCACCCGTCGTGCGCCACCGTTTCCAACGTGTACGACCCGGGCTTTCCGGGCCTCCTTGGTGAGGTGTGTCATGGCTAACGATCTGCTGTTTCAGGGTGGTGTACTTCCAACCGATCCAACCCAACCGGTGCCCGGTACCGATGAGCCGACACTGGGAGATCATGATTCACCGATGGGCATGCCACCAGGGCGCGATCCGCTGAGCGATGGCGACCGGCCTGACGACTGGAAGGATCCGGCTTCCGACGACGATGTACCGCCAGCGGATGAGCCAACGCCGTTGTCGGATGATCGCCGTTAGTTGATGGGCTGTTTGTCCCGGCCCCATCGCGAGCAAGCTTTGCTTCCACAATGAACAGTGGCATCACCACTGACTTGTAGGAGCCGAGCTTGCTCGGGAAGGCGGCATCAGCCCCAACATCCATCAACGATCAAACCCAGCAGTCCGCACCATCACTCCTGCCGCTCACCTAACCCCACCCACGCCAGATACGTGAGCAGTACACCCGGCGCGAGAGGCGTTTGTGGCGATGTTGCGGGAGGAATTCACTTAGGCTTTTGATCTCCGTAGGAGCTGCCGAAGGCTGCGATCTTTTGACGTTGCCTGTAAAAAAGATCAAAAGATCGCAGCCTTCGGCAGCTCCTACAAGAGGGCGTTTGCAGGGCTTTCAGGCCACCGCCAAATCCCGCATCAACAGCCCAAAGCGCAAATCCACCGCATCCGGAATCGGTAAATACACCGTGTGCCCATCCCCCGGCGCCACCTCGATCGCGCCGCCCTGAGCGTTGTGCAACTCATGCAGATCAAAGTGAAAGTTGCCCTTTGGCGTCATCAATTCCAGATGGTCACCCACCGCAAAGCGGTTCTTCACCTTGACTTCAGCCAGCCGATCACGCCGCTCCCCGGTCAGTTCACCGACAAACTGCTGGCGCTCCGACACCGAGCTGCCGTGCAGATAATTCTGATACTCGTCATGCACATGCCGGCGCAGAAAACCTTCGGTGTAACCGCGCTGGGCCAGTGACTCCAGATCCGTCATCAAGCTGCGATCGAACTCGCGCCCGGCCACCGCATCATCAATCGCCCGTCGATACACCTGCGTGGTGCGCGCGCAATAGAAGTGCGATTTCGTCCGACCTTCGATTTTCAGCGAATGCACGCCCATGCGCGTCAACCGCTCGACATGCTGCACCGCGCGCAGATCCTTGGCGTTCATGATGTACGTGCCGTGCTCATCCTCGAACGCCGGCATCAATTCATCCGGGCGATTGGCCTCCTGCAAAAGAAATACCTGATCGGTAGGCGCGCCCATACCGAGGGTGGGCTCGGGCTCAAAGGTCTGCACGATCTCGCCGAGCTGATTTTCCGTGGCTTGCTGCGCCGAGTATTTCCAGCGGCAGGCGTTGGTGCAGGAACCCTGATTGGCGTCACGTTTGTTCATATAGCCCGACAACAAACAGCGTCCGGAATAAGCCATGCACAACGCGCCGTGGACGAAAACCTCCAGCTCCATGTCCGGCACCTGCTGGCGAATCTCGCCGATCTCTTCCAGCGATAATTCACGCGACAGAATGATCCGGCTCAGCCCCTGCTGCTGCCAGAACTCCACGCTCGCCCAGTTCACCGTGTTGGCCTGCACCGACAGGTGAATCGGCATCTGCGGGAAGTGCCGACGCACCAGCATGATCAGCCCCGGGTCGGACATGATCAGCGCATCCGGCGCCATCTCGATCACCGGCGCCAGATCCTTGAGGAAGGTTTTCAGTTTGGCGTTGTGCGGCGCGATGTTGACCACCACATAGAAACGCTTGCCCTGCGCCTGCGCTTCACGAATGCCCAGCGCCAGATTGGCGTGATCGAATTCGTTGTTGCGCACGCGCAGGCTGTAACGCGGCTGGCCGGCATACACCGCATCGGCACCGTAGGCGAAGGCGTAACGCATGTTTTTCAGGGTGCCGGCGGGAGCCAGCAACTCGGGCGCGGCGAGGGGCAGGGTAGGCGTCATGGCAAGGTCGGTCGCAAAAGCCCGGCAGGGTAGTGCAGACGTCGGTGCGGGTTATTGATCTGCGTCTACGTTTGCGCGGCCGGCACTCAGGCGCAATCCCCAACTATGCTCAATAAATAAAGATGGCACTCGCGCGCGCGCCGGCTGACTAAGCATCGGGGCGTGCATGGCGCCTGACTGACATGGATCGGACATGAACGCAAAAAGTCTTCAATTCAAATCGCTGACAGTGCTGCTGCTGTTGGTCACCGTGGCCTTTATCTGGATTCTGTTGCCGTTCTACGGCGCGGTGTTCTGGGCGGTGATTCTCGGGATTCTGTTTGCGCCGATGCAGCGCCGCATACAGGCAAAATTCGGCTGGTAGCGCAACTTCACGTCGCTGTGTACGCTGAGTATCTGTCTGGTGATCGCAATTTTGCCGGTGATCATTCTCAGCGTGTTGCTGGTGCAGGAAGGCGCGACGGTCTACAAAAACATC
Source organism: Pseudomonas sp. PS01303 (assembly GCF_029959385.1). Taxonomy (NCBI): domain Bacteria; kingdom Pseudomonadati; phylum Pseudomonadota; class Gammaproteobacteria; order Pseudomonadales; family Pseudomonadaceae; genus Pseudomonas; species Pseudomonas sp. PS01303. The sequence goes on along the minus strand of NZ_JASCPK010000230.1, from coordinate 3,043 downwards.
GAAAGTGGCGAGTTGGATATCGCGGCGTATCTGGCGCAGTTCAAGCACAGTCTGCCGCCGTACTTTCAGCATTTGCTCGATCGCTTCGGCATGGGCGAGCTCAACGGTTTGCGCGAGAAAATCGTCAAAGCGGCGATGCAGGGCAGCCAGGTGCTGGCCAGTCAGGCCTTCAGTTTTGGCCAGGGCACGTTCGAGTTCGTGGTGAGTTTTTTCATCATGCTGTACTTGCTGTTCTTTTTCCTGCGTGACGGTGCCGAACTGGTGCGCAAAGTGCGCATCGCCGTGCCGCTGGAGGAAAACCACAAACGTCGCTTGCAGCTGAAATTCAACCGCGTGGTGCGGGCGACGGTAAAGGGCAACCTGGTCGTGGCGATCACGCAGGGTGCGTTGGGCGGGGCGATTTTCTGGTTTCTCGATATCCCCAGCGCGTTGCTGTGGGCGGTGTTGATGGCGTTTCTGTCGCTGTTGCCGGCGGTGGGCGCGGGGATTGTCTGGGCGCCGGTGGCGGTGTACTTCCTGCTCAGCGGGATGATCTGGCAAGGCGTGGTGCTGGGGTTGTTCGGAGTGTTTGTGATCGGTCTGGTGGATAACGTGTTGCGACCGATTCTGGTCGGCAAGGACACACGCATGCCCGATTACATGATTCTGATCTCGACCCTGGGCGGTCTGGCCGTGTTTGGCCTCAATGGTTTCGTGATCGGTCCGTTGATCGCTGCGCTGTTTTTGTCGAGCTGGGCGCTGTTCATTGAGACCAAGCCGAAGGTTCAGCTGCCTTAAGCGTGGAACGGCGCGCTGGCGAGTTTCTCAGCCTGCGCCTGAGCGGCTGGCAATGAAGCGAGCGGGCCGCTGATCGGTTCGCCGTTGCGCATCAGGTACCAGCAGGCGAGCAAACCCGACGCTCTGAGCGAGGCGGGAACGGCGCTGCCGATAACGGACATGATTTGAACCTGAGCCATGACAAGTACCTCCAGTGATCTATGGAGCTACCTTAGGGACTCGACGGTTTAACGGACAATCAACGTTTTCGATAGTGGTCATTGACGCCAATGAGGTTTGGCGTCAGTCCACCACTTGATCGAGCATGTGCATGACTTCGCGCTCGTTGAGCAGGCCCTTGTGCACCAGATTCTCTGCCAGTAACGAGAGAAACTTGGCGCAGCGGTGACCTTCCAGGTGCTTGAGTTCGGTGAGGGTGTTGTACACCTTGCCCGAGGTGCATAAACCGACAATGCGGTGGGGGTTCTGTGTTGGCATGGCTCGTCCTTGTTTTTATCAACCTGTTGTTTACGGACGGATTCAGCTTGCGGTTCCGTCATGACAAAAAGATGACCGTTGTGTGTTCAGCTCCAACGATTCCTGATTGATCATGACGACTTTAGCCTTTGAAACTGTCCTCACAGCGACCTTGACGAGATTTTTTCAGACGATGGCCGACAAACGGTCAAAAAAAAGCCCCGCTTGAATAGCGGGGCTCTGGTTTACCAGCGACCGTAATGCGGAGGATACGGACGACCGTAATAACCGCGTGGTGGCCCGTAATACACCGGGGCCGGCACGTAAACCGGTTGTTGCACGTAAACCGGCGCCGGTTGGTAGTAGACCGGTGGCGGCGGTTGTTGCACATACACCGGAGGCGGTGCGGCATACACCGGCGCTTGCTGCACGTACACCGGACGGTTCTGGTTGATAAGCGCCGAGCCAATGATGGCCGAGCCAACGATTGCGCCAAACACCGCAGGGCCTTGCCAGTAATTGCCACCGTGGGCTTGCGCTTGCCCCGTAACAGCAAAAGCACCGATCAACAGGGCCACTATGGGGAGTTTACGAATCATGATAATTCCTCGGTTCTTCGACCCGCCGTCCAGGCCTGCAATAGGCTCATGAACGTCACGGGGATACTTCTAAGACAGCGAAATTCTGAAATTCAGCACAGCCGCCAGGTAAATTTTGTGTAAGGTCTGTACCGGTTTCTTTACCGGGCATTCGACCCTTGTGGCGAAGCCTGTGCAGACACGTCGATATGATCGAACAGACCCGATGGAATGGCTAATCCCGTCCATCCGAAAGTGCGTTTAGAAGGAGAAGTTTCATGCAGATGAACCCGAACAAAGACACCCAACTGTGCATGTCCCTGTCCGGGCGCCCCGGCAACTTCGGTCTGCGGTTTCACAACCACTTGTATGAGCAGTTAGGCCTGAATTTCTATTACAAGGCGTTCAGCAGCCAGGATCTGACCGGCGCTGTCGGCGGCATTCGTGCGTTGGGCATTCGTGGCTGCGGCGTGTCAATGCCGTTCAAGGAAGCCTGCATTGCGCTGGTCGATGAGCTGGATGCGTCGGCGGCGGCGATCCAGTCGATCAACACCATCGTCAACACCGCCGGCCATCTCAAGGCTTACAACACCGATTACATCGCCGTGGCGCAATTGCTGGAAACCCACGCCGTGCCGAAAGAATCGACGTTTGCCCTGCGCGGCAGCGGCGGCATGGCCAAAGCGGTGGCGAGTGCCTTGCGCGATGGCGGTTACAAAAACGGTCTGATCGTGGCCCGCAATGAACGCGCCGGACGTGCACTGGCGGACTCGCTCGGTTATCGCTGGCAGGCAGAATTGGGCGATGAACGGCCACAGATGCTGATCAATTTGACGCCGGTGGGCATGGACGGCGGGCCGGAGGCGGGGCAACTAGCGTTTGATGCTGAGGTGATCAAAGCCGCAGAGACGGTGTTTGATGTGGTGGCGATTCCGTCGGAGACGCCGTTGATCGTGCTTGGTCGCGCGGAGGGCAAGCGGGTGATTACCGGGTTGGAAGTGATCGCGATTCAGGCGCTGGAGCAGTTTGTGCTGTACACCGGGGTGCGGCCGAATGAGGAGCAGTTTGCGGCGGCGGTGGCGTTTGCGCGTAGCTGACTGCACGGTTTTGTAGCGGCCTCACCGGCCTCATCGCGAGCAGGCTCACTCCTACAGGGGAACGCATTCCAATTGTAGGAGTGAGCCTGCTCGCGATGGCCGCGCCACGGTTCCAGATCAGACTTTTGCCTATAC
>NZ_JASCPK010000022.1:0-60704 GCF_029959385.1 Pseudomonas sp. PS01303 | reverse complement strand
TGGTGGTGGTGGTGGTGGTGGTGGTGGTGGTGGTGGTGGTGCGGCAGCCTGGCCTGAGCTGACGGCAAGTGAAGGTTCTGCCTGACCCGCCCAGGGATGGAATTCACTGCGTAGCGCACGCTGGATCAGGCCCATCAGGTACGCGGTGGGTTTGCGTATGCCACCGGCCGCGCAGCGGGCTCCAGCCTCGTTCAACACCGCCTGGCGATCACTGGGCTCCAGTTTATTCAACGCAATGAGCGCGGCCTGTTGCTCCTCTGGGCGCAGATGCAATGCAGCCGGCCACTGCAAGCGGGGCTTTTCCATACCCGCGCTCACGTGCTGTACAGTACTAATACATGCTTTTAATACAGTACAGGCAGCGTTCGGATTCCGAACGCTGCCGTGAATGCTGGGTTGCAGACCTGGTTCGGACTCCGAACTGGGGGTTGCACGAATCCGAACGACGGAGAGGTTGCCCCGTTCGGATTCGTGCAGGGGGGCGTCGGGCGTGGGTGTATCCAATTCGTGTTCGGCCAACCGTTCGGTCAAGACCTCTAGCCGTGTGGGCAGCCGGCGCTGATCAATGTCGGTATCCCGCTGGACCTCCTCCAGAACGTGCTGGGCAACAATACGAACGTTCTTGGCGGCATGACCGAGGCAATGCCCGAGCAGCTCTAAATAGTCCGGATCCAGTTCCATGGCTTCGGTTGGGGTCAGCGACTCGTCGTGCAGCACATACAGCGACCCTTGCAGACGGCCACTGGTGGGGTCGCGTCCGCGCGCCACCAGGCTGAGCCAGCGGGTGAGCCTGAGCACGGTGAGCACGCGTGCGATGGTCTCGCGAGAGGCCACCGGGCCATAGGGGACAGTCGACAAATAAGGCTGTAAATCTTGATAGCGGGGTGTGGCCAAGCCCTGGCCGTCCAATAACAAGCGCAACACCTGCCAGGCATTGCGCTCGAGCGGCGTCAAGCGACTGTCCAGCAGCAGGCGACGTGGCACAATATCGAGGGATTGGCCGCTGTACAGAAAGCCGGCCTGCAGGCCGTAGACGGAAGCTTTGGGGGGCGGAGGACGGGCAGGCCACTGATCGTCTAACTGTCGGGCGCACTGTTGCAGCACCCGTTGCCATCGGGAGGTCGCCATAGCATTCACGGCTGAGGGCTGTGTTGCGCGATTTGCTGCCAGACCATCACCAGACTGATCTGTTGTTCTTCGGCCAGCATCATCATGGAGTCGAGTTGATCCTCGGCACCTTCCTGCTCACGCAACTGGCACCAGCGCCGCCAGAGCGCATGCTCTTGCGCTTCGCTGAGGTGATGAGGACGGCCCTTACGGGTTTCGATCTTCAGCAGTCGGCGACGCATGGCGGTTTCCGAATGGGCCAAGCCGAAGCACTGATACATGATGGTGCTGCTGGCGCCCAGTTTGAGGGCCCGGTTGATCAGTCGTTCGTTCTGTTCATCGCGATCAGCTTGCTCAATCAGGCGCCTCAGCACCGGTGAATCGATGCGGATTTCGACCCAGGACACGCTGGCGTGGGCCAGGCGCGACAAGGTGGTGGGCGGTAAGGCTTGCAACAGGGTGAGATCGTCTTCGCCCAAGCCTAACGCTTTGCAGCGCTGCAGGTTGCCCTGGCGCAGCTCATGCAGCACTTGAGTCAGCATGGCCTGATTAAGTAGGTTAAAGGACAGGCTCATGACAGTTCCTCCGGAGGGGCGAGCGAAGGTTCAAGCGTTTGATCGATCAGCCGTCGGGCCAGGCGGATAAGGCGAAAGAGCTGGATCAACTGTTCGTCAGGCAGCCGCTCCAAGCCCACGTTCAGGGCGGGGCGATCATTCAGCGGGACCTCGTAGGCGCCAATGAGCAGCTGTCCGAACAGGGCCGAGGGCAGTTGTCGACAATCCTCCCACTGGACCTCGTCATGAGCGCGCAACAGGGCGGTCAGCAGCAGCTGAATGCCGGTGGCCCGGGGTGAGCTCTGCTCGAACGGTTCCATTCGCAGGGCATAGCCGAGCCCGTCCAGTTGTTCGACCACGCTGTCGGCCTGTCCGGCGTAACTCGCTAGGTCCTGTGCCAGGTTGAAGATGGCGGATCGTAGCTGTTCGGGTGTGTCGTGCGCGGGTTCGATGTGCCAGAGATTGTCCACCGAATGAAACCTGTCAGCTTGGGCTGGAGTGGGGCCGACAGCATGTTCATCAACGTCTGACAACGGCTCGTCCATGGTTGCGCGGGCGATCAATTCGCGGATGTGCTGTACCCGTGAAAGAGGATTGGGTGACGGCGCTATCTGGGCGGGGACGTCCGTATGCGCAGATGACTTCGCTGTTGTTTCATCATTGGGAAGCCGAGAATCAGGGGAGGAGGAGCGAGATTCGAGAGCGGGTGGGGCTGACGCGGGCGGGTTCGAGGATTGGCCGAGTTCGGGCAATGGGCTCACCACGATGCCTGGTAGCGGCTGGGGGTGTTGGCTGTCGGTCAGCTCCAACGCCAACATTCGGTAGGACTGTCCGAGCAGTTGGCTCATCCGCTCAAGGAGTTCATCCTGAACACGCTCGACATCAAAGCCCTCCGGTTCGGCATCGAAACTGGTCAAGGTGTCGAGCCAGAACGCGTTGAATGCATAGGCGGTTGACGGGTAGCGGTTCCAGGTCCGCTCGGCCTGGTTGCGTAGGCTAATCAGGCGCTCGACTTGGGGCTTTCCCAAACCGGCATAGAGCACTTGTGGAATGGCCGGCAGCAGGTGTTCCAGGGTGCCGAGCATCCGGCTGAGGTGCGACTGTGAAATCGGATAACCCCCTGCTGCCAGGCGGCAGGCCAATTCGCGTTGGGGCAGCGAGGGGCCATCCTGTTCAAACATCGCTTTGAGTTTGGCGACCGCCAGGGCCCGTTCGATAAAGGTGAGTTGACCGTGCAGATCACTTTCGGCCAGATGACCGAGCAGGGCGGTGACTTCATTGCTCCAGGGTTTGAACAGGCAGTGAATGCGAAAAAAACGTTCGTCACGGCTCTCATGCCACAGCTCGCCGAGAATCGCCAGGCGGGTATTACCACCGTTACGGATGATGAAGGACGCCTCGCCGGGACGGCGGGTGATCGGGGGTGGCTGATCCAAACCTCGTTCGCGGATGGAGGCCTTCAGATCGTCGTACAGTGGATTACGAAGGAAACGCGGGTTGTGTTCATACGGCCGTAGCTGCTCCAGAGTGACCAGCATAGGCGTATCGACGATAGGGTCGACGGCTTGATCCACCTCAAGGCGGTGCGCGAAGTGGCCGGCCAGCAGCTTGCCGGTGATGTCCTCCTGAGTCGGCTTTTTCATTCGGCAAGCCTCATGCGTGTGGGTGACCAAAGTCATCACCGACTTGGAAGCGGACTATTTCGACGGTCTCCGAGCGTTCAACGTACTGGGACAGTTCGAACAGAAACTCGCTCATGGTCGGGCGCCCGCCTCGCAGACGAAACACCACGGTGCAGTATTCTTTGTCCAGAACATCCGACAGCGGATGTCGGGTCGGTAGGCAGGTTTTTGGAAGGGCTTGACGCATCAGGAGACTCCTTGCCAAGCGCTGTTGGCATGCAGGGAGGTAAAGCGGGTTTGCTCGGCCATGAACAGGACCCGCAGGAAGCCGGTGGGCCCATTACGGTGCTTGCCGATGATCAGTTCGGCGGTGCCGCGATCGGCGCTCTCAGGGTGGTACACCTCATCGCGGTAGACGAAGAGGATCAGGTCGGCATCCTGCTCGATGGCACCCGATTCGCGCAGGTCAGCCAGTACCGGGCGCTTGTTGCTGCGCTGCTCCAATGATCGGTTGAGCTGGGAGAGAGCGATGACCGGGCAATTCAGCTCCTTGGCCAGCGCCTTGAGACCCGCGGATATCTCGGCGATCTCCAGATTGCGAGTCTCGCGCCCCGGTGCCCGCATCAATTGCAGGTAATCGACCATCACCAGGGCCGGCGGGCCAAAGCGGCGAGCCGCGCGCCGGGCACGGGAGCGCAACGCCATGCAGGTCAAGGCCGGGCTGTCGTCGATGATCAAACGCTCCCCATAGCCCTGCAGTTTGGCCGCGGCAGCCGTCAGGTGTGGCCAATCGTTGTCGCTCAGTTGGCCTTTCATGAGATTGGCCAGCGAGAGATGCCCCAGAATGGCCAATAGCCGATACACCAGCGCCCGGGCCGGCATTTCCAGGCTGTAGATCTGCACCGAAGCGCCGGGGCGAGCGGCGAGGGCGGTTTCGACAAAATTCAGCACCAAACTGGTTTTACCCATCGACGGGCGTGCCGCGACCACCACCAGGTCGGCCGGCTGAAAACCGGCGGTCTTGAGGTCCAGCTCGACCAGCCCACTGGGGACGCCGGTGGTGATCTCGCCACTGTTAAAGTGCTGGTCGATCTCCTCGATCACACCCAGTAGGCAGTGATTCAGATCGACGAATTCTTGCCGTTGTTGCATTTGACCCAGCGCGAACAACCGTTGCTCGAATTGCTCCTGGACCCATTGGCTACTGGCTTGCGGTTCGGCGGCTTCGCGGCTGCAAGCGAACCCGAGCTGGATCAGTCGACGCAGGTGGGCCCGTTCGCGAACAATCTCGGCATAGGTCTTGATATTGGCCACTGAGGGCGTGTTTTTGGCCAGCTCGCCCAAGTAGGCGAGTCCACCCCATTCGGGCTGATCGGTGAGTTGCTCGAACAGGGTCACCACGTCGAAAGGTTTGTTTTGCTGCGCCAGGACCGCGATGGCTTTGAAGATCGCCCGATGCTCGGAGCGGAAAAAGTCCTCGACCGTCAGCCGATCGGCCAGCAAATCCCACGTGCTGTTGTCCAGCATCAGCCCGCCGAGTACACCTTGCTCCGCTTCGAGTGAGTAGGGGGGCGTCAGGTTGGCGATGGTCATAACGGCCTCTCCGCACTGGGGCCGACCGTCGAGATAGCGGCCTGCCATTCGGGGAACAGCTCGATGGCCAGGGCTTGTAGGGTTTCCAGTGCTGAGGGCGAGCGTCGGCCGCTCGGGCGGTGCGTCTCGATTCGGTGAACCGGCAAGCCCAATGAAGCGGCATTCACGTAGATCACCCGATTGGGGATGACGGTGTTCAGCACTGCAGTCGAGGTGGCTGCTGGGAAGCTTTCGCGTAATCCACGTACGATCATCCGCGCATCCAGCCTAACCAAGTCCACTTGGTTCAGCAGCAGGCGCAACGGCGGCACGGCGATGCCGAGGTGGCGGAAGGGTTCCAGGTCACCGAGGAGTTTCAGTGTGCCGCGACTCAGTTCACGTGCAGCGAGCATTTCCGGGTTGATCGGGGAGAGTGCCAGGTCAGAGGCGAGGACCGCCATTTCCAACAGCACGCTCCGCGCGCCCTGCGTATCAATCAGCAGCAGGTCGTAATGATCGCGAAAGCCATCCAGCAAGTTGCGCAGGCGCAGGCGTCCATCCGGCGCATGCAGCAACAACGTGTTGAGTTGTCCTTGATGGTCGTTGGAGAGAATCAGGTCGAGTTTGTTCAGCCTTGTGCGGGAAATGATTTGTGGGTGATCGGTCAGGTTGAGTGCGATCAACTCATAGGCCCCCGCTGGTGCGGTCTGGGCCAGCGGGTAATAACTGGACAGCGTGGGCTGGCTGTCCAGATCCAGCAATAGCACGCGTAGGCCGGCATCGGCCAGGAGGCCGCCGAGATTGGCGGTCACCGTGGTTTTGCCCACCCCCCCTTTGGTGGATATTACCGACACCACGCGCATGGTCATCTCTCCTGCGGCGCCAGCCGTTCGGTAATCCAGCGCTCGATCTCCAACGAGTCCCAGCCCACGGCACGCAGGCCAATGCGCTTGGCTTGGGGAAAGCGCCCCTCCTTCATCAGGTTGTAGATGTGTGCCCGTTTAAAACCGGTTTTTCGCTCCACTTCATCGCGGCGCATGATGTGGCGTTCGGTCGGGGGTTGAACGATGTCAGCGAGCTGGGTGGATGAACTGGACATGCTGGTCACTCCTGGCGCCGCCTGGCGCGTGATGGGAAGTGACCTGAATTGAATAGCAGAAATGGGATGGCGTCATTGCACTGCAATTGAGGGGATTGCAGTGCAATGCGGTGGTTCAGGTGGTTTTTTTGAGGATGCGATTGGCTGCGGCGAATTTTGCGTCTAACGTTCGTTTGCTGAGACCGGGAGTGTCTGTAAAACGCGCGGTTACGGCATCGACGATCGCGGTTTGATTTTCGAACACGGACAGGGGCTTGCCGGCCGGTGATGAATCCAAGACGGTGTAGGTCAAGGCGCCAATGATTTGCAAGTAGGTGTGTTCGCTGCGCTCGCTGAGTTGCCCCTGCGACTTCACTAACGCGTTGAGGCTTTTCTGTTCCAGTCCCAGTGCTTGGAGGTCGACCTCAACGTCGTGAAGCTGGCGTTGCAGAGTATTGCGTTCTTGCACGAGGGCATCACGCTCTGCCTGGAGGAAAAGGTAAGCCGCAGGGCTGATTTGTTCACGGGTGTCATTGACGGACTCGAACAGAAATCCCGGCCGCTGATCGGGATAGTAACGTTGCATCCAGAGGCGTAAGTCAGAATGGCGCACCGTTATCTGACCAGGCTCCAAGGGACTGCCCATTGGCACCGAAACACCGAGGTAGCCGTAGGGTAATTCGCCATTACGCATCGCATCGTAAATTTTTTCGGTATTGGCGTGAAGGCAGGGCCATTGAGGGAATAAGGTCCCGAGCTTCTCCGGACAGTGCCAGGCGGCTTGTAATATTTCTGCCTCATAACGTACGAGGCCGCACCATCGCAAGGCGGCATCGATTGGACGATAGAAGGTTTTAGCCTGCGGATTGAAATTGTCGGCGTACATGTGCGGATGGACCTCCACTCCTGATGGTTAGGCCTCCCGCGGAACATCCCTGCACCGTCCACCTGCTGGGAAACTGCTGGCAGTGGTTGCTTTATTCGGATCTCAAACTCGGTGAGGTCATTCCATTTGTCTACGACCCAACATGGTTAGCTTTGACCTTCGTCCAACGTTTTTCCTGGATTCTCACAGCAGGTTTCTGCGTTGCCCAATCGGGTCCGGAAAGGCAGATGTTTTACCTGTCGATGCTACGGTATCCACTGTGACGATAGTCGGTTTCAGGCTGAGTTCAATTCGTAAGTCTCAGCTCATAGGGATCGACCGCTTCAGAGCGTTATGGTGAATTGCCAAAAACGAGAGGTGACAACCGTCCCGATACTGGGGAAACGCATTCCGGCGTCGATGCCGAGCCGAGGCTGGTGCACGCAAGGTGTTAACGACAGCAGAGATGTGTCGGATTCCCGCAAAGCACTGGAACTGCGGTGGCGCCGGTTGGGGCGGGCGCGGCAGGTTCAACCCTGGCCCACGAACCTATGTGCAGGCAGGAGCGTTTGTGGCGGATGACACGACATTCGACGATCGGACCGGGCTGTTTGATGTGGGTGCCCAACATATCCTCGGGACCAATTACATGGCCGAGACTGGGTACGAAACTCACTTCAATGACGAAGTAAAACCTCGTTATTACCGCTTCGGGGTGTCGTACCTGGATGCCCGGCGCAGCGATGTGTTGCTCAGTACCGAAGGGCGCAAACGCTGGAAGCATAGCGGCAGTCCCAAGACTCAGCGAGGTGAAACAGCCATTTACCTGACAGGAGGACAAGTCCTGCTACGTCCCGATGTGTGGGCAAGGCAGTGGCGCCAGCGGCGTGCGTGTGGCGATGGGATCGTTGTGCGCTACGCGGACGACAGCGTGGTGGGTTTCAGGACGCAATGGCAGGCTCAGCAGTTTCGGGTGCAGTCGCAGGAGCGCTTGGCCAGGTTCGGTTTATCCCTCAATGCCTCGAAGACACGGCTGATTGAGTTTGGTCGTTTCGCTGTAAAGAATCGCAGGCGGCGAGGTCTAGGTAAACCGGAGACGTTTGACTTCCAGGGCAGTACAGCCCTGAACGCAGCCCTGCCAGCCTCTTTTACCGATTGTCCTTTGCTTCGAACTTCATAGTAAGACTCGAAACCGGTGCGGCCCCCTGGAATCACTGCCAGCAGTTTCCAGCCCTCGGCCAGCCCTTACGTTAAAAATGGGTGCGCGGGTATGTCCGCTCATCCTCAATTTTCCCAGTTTCGGTGTAGATTTTCACAGAGCCCGTGCGCCCATCCATGTACTCCGACAGCAGCTCCAGCAGCCGTGCTTTGGTCGGCGCAGCAAGCAGCGCCGCTTCGAAGCCCTCTGCTTGAAGATTCCAGCCGTCGGGGGTAGATACGATGTGGTAGTTCATGGGGTCTCCTGCATGGCACACGACGATTGCACTTAATTCCGGGGGGAATGCTCGGTACACCAATCGAAAGGGTGAGGTGATTGAATTTATTGATGGGTGCAACGGTGCGCCACTCATGGGTTTGTACAGGGGATTAATGCGTGATCTTTTTAAGTCCTATTCTTTAGTTTATTACAAAGTGTTTTTCCATAGTCTCCAATATGGTCCACGTACCGCGTGCGCCTGGCTCGATGTTGGCGCCGACGCCGAATTGATCCAGTTACCGAGATGCCACTGATCCAGTCTGATTCCTCGCGAACCATTTCCTGTGCTGGATTTCTGCCGATTGGAGTTGGGTCAGTCTTGCGTCGGCACGTGGTCAATTCGGCGTTGGCGCCTACACTCAGGAGCTTCAGCAAGCGGCGTTTACACACTCTGGGCCGCGATCGACCTCGACTTCGCTTGTGCGGCTGGACAAGCAAGACGGCCTGTATCAACGCTTCGTTTGGCTCATCAACGGCCTGTTGGAGTATGATCTGGCTGTCGCGCCGTTATCGTGTCGCGTGATTGATCAGCCAACGCTGCTTCAGTTGTTGCAGGCGTCCATCGCGGTTCATCTCATCAAGTTCTTCCTGCCAGCGTGCTACCTGACCAGCATCGGTCCGCGGAGAGAATGCGATATAGGCCCCTTGTTTCATCAGTGGCATTTGATAGCTCAGTTTGTTTGGCTCTAGCCCGACCTCATGAGCCAACGTGGCGATGGTGAGCGTATCAGCGACAACCAGATTGGTCCGTCCCAGGCGTAGCAGTTGCATCATTTGTTCCGGTGTTTCCACACCATACAGATTGCTAAAGCCTTGTTTTTTCAGGTACTCATAGGCCAACCATTTTCGCGGTAGGGCGATCCGGTCCACTGCTCTCGCTTCACGCAGACTAAGCACCGGCTGCGCGTTTCCATTTTCCGCATACAGTGCCGTTTCCACCTCCATTAATGGGCCTACCCATTGGTAGTGAGGTTCGCGCTCGACGGTGTGTAGCACGGTAAATACCGCCGTGTTTGATTCAGTACTGGCAATGCGCAGGGCGCGAAGCAGGGGGATCTGCTCCATGTGTACATGATCGCCGGTTCGTTCGGCCAGAACACGCACCACATCCACGCCAAAACCAATCAGCTCATTGCCTTGCTGAAAATGCAGCGGCGGATGGTTATCGGTGAGCATGCGCAGGTCTGCCGCGACAGCCGTGAAAGTAAGGAAAGACAGCAGGCAACCAACCACCAGCTTCATGAACCAGCCTCAACGTAATGGGGGGCGCAGCTTATTACGACCGTACCTTGGATGTCGCGGGGGATTGCTCCGGTCCACTAGCACTAGTAAGGCACTCTGCGGTGTACTTCGGGAAACCGAGCTTTATGAAATTAGCCCGTTCACGGGAGCCACAAAGACTGCAAGCGAAGCATCTCCAAGCAGTCGATCGTTACCGCCGGAGCTGTGTAGCTTCGACGTAAGTCCTGGCGAGGCGGCTAACGGTTGGCCGTTGGCAAACTGTGGGGTATCACCAATGGCAGCAACGAGTACGGTGCATGAAAAGCTGCATGAACTTGAGTGTCAACGAGAGTAAGAATGCAGTGACGAGTGCGTTTAGCCGCAAGTTTCTGGGCTATGAGTTTTGGATAGCCCAATGCAAGTCAAGCGCGCAACCTCCTACAAAGCGCAGACGCAATTCAAGCAGCATATCCGCTGGTTCACCCGACGCTCGTGTGGTCCTGACTTTTGGTTCTGAAGGCCTGCCTCGTGTGTAAGCTGGTCGAGTGGATACGACCTCGACTGAGAGCGATCCCGCGCTGGTAGTGGTAGTGCGGTCCTACGATCTATCGAGCGCTACGGACACTTGGGGTGAGCCAGCAGCTGGCGTAGCGGGTGGCCAGTAACGCTCATCGCAGATGGCGTAATAGCCGTTTTGAGTTGAATCGTGTGTTGAGTATTGCGTGGTTCGACAGGCTGGGATTGGTACGCCTTTCATAGCCTTAATCTCTCGAACACGCCCGGTGCGGACCCGCATGCCGGGCGGAGTGGCAGGGCAACGGCCTATAAAGGCAGTCCCCTATGCCGAATCTTATAAGTAGTTTATTTTTAACGGTTTATTGTCTTTTTGTTTTTGATGTCTTACATGCGTGCTTTGCGTGATGAAACTCCCTGCGTCGGTGGAGTGGAGACCTTCATCAGGTCGCTATTCGCCATTGGTAGCCGTTCGGTGGCCGTTATGGGCGTCGTGGCTTGTCTGTGCTTCGGCTGGCTCGACTTTGACTTGCACTTCAACCTTGCCAGCCTTCTCGAACTCAAGCGTCAGCGGGAACTGCTCACCGGCTTTCAGTGGCTGGTCCATTCCGGACAACATCACATGGTTTGCCCCTGGCTGGAATATCACCTCTGCATGGGCGGGGATGTCCATGACCGGAGCATGCTGCATATCCATCAGGCCATCTTTGGGGGCCTGGGCGTGCAGTACGGATTTCTGCGCACGAGGGCTGCTGACCCCTACCAGTCGGTCGGCTTGGCTGCCCTGATTTTGCACGGTGAAATAGGCCGCGCCCCCTGGAAGGTCGACCGGCAGTTCCCGAGACCAAGGGTGTTCAATCAGCAAATTGCCGACCTTGTACTCATGGGCAAAGCTCGGTACGGCGCAAACAAGCAGGGCGGCAAGCCCTACAGTACGAATGATCATAGAGAGTTCCTTGTCGTAATAGACTGTACATAAAGCGTTGAACTTAGGCGGCAAGCCTCCCAAGTGCACATTGTTATGTTCAGAAGGCGATAACACAAAATGTCAGGAGTGGCATACAGGAGTGCTCTGAATAATCCCGGCTGTACCGCACTGCTGGATTGCCCTTCGGCGAAGCTCTGACGACCCCTCTGTGTGGAAAGGCTTTGAGACAGAATCTGATAAAGCCCCTTTTCCAGAAACTGAATCTGCTTTCGCCATATCGCAAGGCGGTTTGAATGACTGGTAAACAAGTGCTGCCGTTGCTAGTAACAGTTGGCATGGCTGCCGCCCCCCCCATGGTGTTGTCGCTCTTTAGAGGCGTGATGACTTGGTTGAGGCTACTCGTCGCGTTTTTGCTGGGCGATGGATGCCTCAGGCTGTAAGCGGTCGGATTCTTCCTCCAGGTAGGTCAGCACGGCGGTGATCTCAAGTTCGCCCAAGCGTAAATTCGGCATCGCCAAGCGGTTGTATTGTTCATACAACTGCATGGCCAAAGGGTCCTTTTCCGCCAACACCAGGTCAGGCTCCTTGATCCAGCGCGTCAGCCAGGCCGGGTCCCGTTGCCGGGTCACCCCCAGCAAATCCGGGCCGATACTGCGCATGCCGGCGTGCTCGGTATCACCGAGCGTATGGCAGGAGGAGCAGCGCGTCCGATAGATTTGCTCGCCAGCGCTGGGCGAGCGCACTGTGGGAGCATTGGCGTGATCATTGGTCTGGGTGCTTGCCAGCTTCCAGTTGTGCAGGCTTTTGCCTAGCCGGTCTGCCAGGACGTAGGGGTTCTCGAAGGGCGAGGCTTTCATCCAGCGCCCGGTGCTCTGATTACCAATGATCAGACTCAGGTTGTGATCTTTAGTTTGACCATCGTCCACGCCCTTGATGAACAGGCCGAGCTTTTGGCGCAACAGGGTGATGTCGTCTTTCTGGCCAGTCAAAAACTGCCAGCCAGGGCCAATCTTGAATTTCTCCGCGTACTGCTTGAGCACCTCGGGGGTATCGGTTTCTGGATCGATGCTGATGGAATAGAAAAACACATCGCGGCCGACCCGGTCGCCGAGCAGTTTTTGCACCTGGCGCAGACGCGCCGTTTCCAACGGACAGGAGTCGGTACAGGAGGTAAAGATGAAGTTGATCGCCACCACCTTGTCCTTGATCAGGTCATCAAAAAAGCGTACCGGCTTACCCTCCTGGGTAATCAGGGGCGTGTTGGGAAAGTAGTCCCGCCCCCATTGCTGAGCCGGGTCGTTTTCGCTGGTGGCCGCCAGCGACCACTGAGCACTGCAGAGCGTAAGGAACGGCAGCCAACGGCGGAGTGCTGCCCAGGTTTTCCAGCCCATGCCTTTTACCTCCAGAAGATGACCATGATGAACGCCGGGTATCAGGTCCGCGCTCATTGCCCCGTCACCCCAGCCTCCCATTCAGGCTCTTTCTGTCGCGCTGAACGGGAGGTTGGGGCGGGTTCAACGAACCGTTAACGGCGCGGTGATGGCTTTGCCGTTGACCGACTTGATCGTCACCGTCGGGTTCGGCGAAGGTCCGCTGCCAGTGGTGCTGGCGGACAGCCGCCAATGGCCACCGACCAACACCCGCGCAGTGCCCAGGTTCAACGCTCCGCTGGTAGTCGATGCGGTTATCGTGAGGGTGTCGCCGATTTTCAGCGAACTCGTCCCAGCCAGCTCCCAGGCATAACGGCTGTTACTGCGAACGACGACGTTGGCGATGGTCACCTTCAGGTTTTGATCAACCTCAACAGCAACCGGGGTGACCGATATGCTCACGTTGACCGGCGAGCTCGAGACAGCCCCCCGCGCATCCTTGACCTTGTATTCGAAGATCGCGCTGTAGGCTTCGCTTACCGTGGCGGGCGGTGTAAAGGTCACCCGGGTGCCGTCAGTGCTGACGCTGCCCTGACCTGAGTCCGGCTGGCCCAGGCTGACGACAGAGAGCGGCAGGTCACCATCAGGATCGCTGTCATTGGCCAAGACGTTGACGGTGAGCGGGACGCCGGCTTTGGTGGTGCCGCTGTCGGCCACGCCCACTGGCAATTGATTGGGCTTGTCGTCCTCGCCAGGCTCTTTATCGCCCTCATTACGGAAGGTCGGCAGCGCGGCGGAACTGATGTACTCCACACCGTCCCAGGTCGGCATGGGCGACGGCATCAGCTCGAACTGACCAGGGTGCTCAAGGTCAAAGCGCAGCAACATGGAACTGTCTTCGTGCTGGGTGTTGTGGCAATGCTCCATGAAGGTGCCGGCGAACTCGCGGAAGCGGATCGCCATCTCGACCTCGCCGGAGCTGTCTACTTCCGGTCCGACGCGGTAGAGGTCCTTGCGCGCCCATTTTTCCCACTCCGGCGGCACCTTGCCATCGCGGTTGAGAATGACCCCCTCCTCGAAGTGCACATGCACCGGGTGGCTCCAGCCATTGCCACCATTTTTGATTTTCCACACTTCGAGGGTACCGTCGCCACTGAAGCCCGCGTCCGTCGGGCCATTGGCCAACTGAGGCGCGGCCGAAATCCGCCGCGGATCCATGGAGTAGCCAAAGCCACCGTCAGTCTTGATGGTCCAGGGGGCTGTGTCAGTGCCGTCGGAACGACCAAATTCAAAGCTGCGATGGCGTGCCAGCTTAAGCTTGGCCTGGGTGTTCGGATCGTCACGATCGATCGTCAGCGGGATCATTTTCTTGCCAGGGGCTTTGCCAGGCTTGGCCGGCTCATAGGCCACCGGGTCCATGCTCAGGTCCTGACCGCTGTAGGATTTGACGTTCAACTGCAGGAATTTGCCGACCACCGGGTCGCCATCCCGCCATCTGGAGCCCTTGCTGGTCTGATCGATGACAGCCTTGTATTTCTCGGAAAGCACATCGGCTAACGGGACGGCGTCCTTGCTGGGGCCCTTGCCCGTGTCGTGCTCCATGAGGTTGACGAAAAAGATCTTGTCGCCGGTTTTAATCCCGTGCTTGGCGAAGTTGATGATGATGTCGTAGCGCTCGGCGATGGCCATCGTCGGCAAGATGGCGTTGTCGTCCTTCAGGTCGCCATTGCCGTTCAGGTCCATGCTGCCGTCGAAGGGGACGGCATGCTCCATGATGTTGCCGTCGTTGGCGATCATGTGGAACGGTACCCGGACGTAGGACACTCCGGAGCCCTGCGGTCCACGGAACTCACCGCCGTTACCCTGGATTTCGCGCACCACGGCGATCTTCACATAGCGCGACACCGACCCATTGAGGATGCGGAAGCGATAGTTGCGTGCACGCACGTCAAAATAGGGTTTATACAGCCAGTTGACCATCATCTGGTCGCCGATAAAACCGTCGATATTGAACGGGTTGAACCACAGTTGGCCGCTCTGATCCCAGGCCTTGTCGGCCACCGTCAGGTTGACGTCATAGTCGCGGTTACCCCACGGTAATGCCGAACCGCTGGGCAAACGCAGGTTGACACCGTCCTCCAGTGCTTCATTACCGCGATCCAGGGCACTGTAGTAGTTCATCATCGCCGCGTTGCCCTTGTAGACATTGTGGGCGGTGAAATCGAGCATATGGTCGTGGAACCAGTGCGTGCTCATGGTTTCGCGCCAGTCGCCACGGATCTTGATGCTGCCGTTTTCACAAGTCTTGAGGCCCGGACTGCTGTCGTTGACCCAGAGTGTTTCCCCCGGTGCGCAGGGGAATGCCGCCCGTGGGTCCTTCGCCTCGGTATTGATGGTGTCATAGCCGGCCAGTTGTACCGGCCAACGGTAATCGTAGTATTGACCCGGGAAGAAGAACGCGTTGGCATAACCATCGCTCTCGGCCGGATTGTGACCGTTATGCTCGTGGGTGCTCAGGGTGTGCAGACCGAAGCCTCCGTTCGCCGCCGGATCGATCGGCAGGGCGTTATAGTGGCGCATCATTACCGGCTGCCCATAGCGGACCATCAGCAGTTTGGGTGGCAGCGTGCCGTCGAAGGTCCACAGGGTTTTATGGTCCTGGATGGGCATATTCGGATGGAAACGGATGCCGATCCCTTTGGTCGAGCCCTCGGTGGCCGCAATGCCGGCAGTATTGTGATAAAGCCCGCCCGGGCCAAATTCGCCCTTGGCGTAGCCGTGCATCTGTTTGCTGTCGCGTAATCCCCGGTTGACCCGCGCGCCAGCTTGCGCCGTCTTGATCGAAGCCTGGGGGTAGAACTCGTTCCAGCGTTGGTGCGACCAGCCTTTTCCTGGCGGCCGTCCCTCGGCGGGTGAACCGACCGGATGGCGGTTGAGGAACCCTTCGATTTGCGCTTTCCAGGGATTGCGGTCCAATACGTTGGAATATTGCGTCGGGAACGGAGACAGCCCCGGCTGGCGCAGGAAAGCCTCCAGTGCCGAGCCTGAGGGGCCACTGCGAGCGACACTGTTGGGATCCTGCTCGGGGGCGGCGCCCGTGGTCGGAACCGGGAAGGTCATTGTGCCGGCCTCGGCTGTCGGATCGAGCTTATCTGTGCCAAATTCTTCGTACAGCAGCATTTGCTGGGTAAAAGGTTGGGCGCCAAACAGCGGACTGGGTTTTCCGTTGGTGGGGTAGTTGAACGACGTCTGCTGCGCCGGAGGCAGGACGTTTTCAGTGCGCGGGGTTGTTCTGTCGCCGTATTCACCGTTGGGGAGGGCGAGTGAACCATGGTTGCCCTCCGGCAGCGTTTTCAGCTCCTCCAACGCCGCCTGGGCGTCGGTGCGAGGGTTGGTATAGGCCGAGGAGTCGGTCGGTGGCGGCGGACTGACATCGTCGAGAGGCGACGCACTGGCATCAACCAGGCTGAGGGTGCCCAGCAGCGCAGACACTACGCTCGAGCGCCGGAAAAGGTTAAGAGATGATCGGCGCTGCGTATTATGGTTGTGCATAGCGTTTACCTCGCTCCATGCCTGATGGGCGGCTTCAGCCCAGCCCCCCCAGAAATGGCAATTTGCCACTTTGTTTTGGCATAAAGCAAAAGCTGCGCCAATCTGCAGAGGCGAGCGCGTTACAAAAAAACCTCCATTTATTCAATGGCTTGGCTGCCGCTATTGCTGCGGTTGGGAGCACGGCATTTTTTGGGTGGGGGTAGTTCCCCTTTTTTGGGCTCTCTGTAAAAAGCCCCCCCATTTTCACAAGTGGTTTGCGCACGGAGTTGCTCAGGCCCCTTGTGGGGGAGGAGTACCCAATACTGACCCCCAGTCCATAAGACCATGACCGCACTGCGACTGGCCTCGGAAGCCATTGTAAGCAATTGCTTACAATGGCTTAGGCAATTGCCCACTGCCCAATTACACGCGGGCCAGTTAATATCATCTCGTGTTGATGGATTGACACTGGCTAACACGGTTGAGAGTCAGGGAAATCGCAGGAGTGCGATGCATCAGGACGATGGCCCAATGGAAACGGAATCAGTAAAAAACGGCGCGACTTTCATCCCGCCGTTTTTTTTCGTCCGTAAAAAAGCCCACGTTGCGCAAAGCCTCCTGCCTTCAGCCCTCATCGAGCTACAAAAAAGATCGGCCTTGTCCTTGGGCTCGTGTGGGGGGAAGTGATGAGCCTTCCTAAACAACTGAAATCCATGTAGACCTAATGTTCGAAATGGTAGTGCGAGGGCAATATGGACCACAGAATACTGCTGGTTGAGGATGACGAGCTGCTGGCCAGCAATATCCAGAACTACCTGGAACGCAGGCATTTTGAAGTCAGGGTTTGCCACTCTGCCGAGGAGGCTCTGCAACTACTCCCGTCGTTTCAACCGGATCTGGTATTGACCGACAATGCGCTGCCCGGCATGAGCGGTCACCAACTGCTCCAGAAGCTCAAAGATCACACCCCAGATCTGAAGCTAATCATGCTGACCGGTCATGGCTCTGTGGATGACGCGGTGACCGCCATGAAGGAGGGCGCCTTCCACTACCTGAGCAAGCCGGTGGCACTGTCCGAGCTCAAATTGCTGCTCGACAAGGCCCTAGACAGTGAGCGGTTGGAACCTACTCCACCCTGCCAGCACAAGCAAGAAGCGCATAACGCCGGCATCCTGGCGCTGATCGGCGAATCCCCGGCCATGGCTTCGATGAAAAGTCTGATTAGTAAGTTGCTTGATGCTGAGCGGCGTATGCACAACAGCGACCTGCCACCGGTGTTGATCGAGGGGGAGACCGGTACCGGTAAGGAACTGGTGGCGCGGGCCCTGCATTACGACGGCCCGCGCAGAAATGACCCCTTCGTCGAGTTCAACTGTGCGTCGATTCCCGCGAACCTGATCGAGTCCGAGCTGTTCGGTCACGAAAAAGGCGCCTTTACCGACGCCAAAGACCTTCGTGTGGGACTGGTCGAAGCCGCTAATGGCGGCACACTGTTCCTTGACGAGATTGGTGAAATGGACCTGCTGCTGCAGGCCAAACTGCTGAAACTGCTCGAAGACCGTACCATCCGCCGGGTCGGCTCGGTGAAGGAACGTAAGGTCGATTTGCGGATCATCAGCGCTACCAACTGCAACCTCGAACAGATGGTTCAGCAGGGTAAGTTCCGGCGCGACCTGTTCTTCCGTCTGCGCATCATTTCGATCAAGGTACCGCGGCTTCAGCAACGTGGCGAAGATGTTCTGTTGCTGGCTCAGCACTTCTTAGCCCAGCACGGCAAACGTTATGGCAAGCCCAGCCTGCGCTTCGGAGCCGATGCACAAGCGCTGCTGCTGAGTTATAGCTGGCCGGGTAACGTTCGCGAATTGCGCAATATGCTGGAGCAGACTGTGCTGCTGACTCCGACCGAGGTGATCGGTGCTCATCAGTTAACGTTGTGCACGACCTTGAATGACGATTCCGCTATTGCTCATCTTGTCGATGAGCATCGAGTACAGGTTGACGCTCCCGTTCATGCCTCGGACAGCATGACGCTGGCGGAAGTCTCCAATAACAAGATCAGAGCAGTATTGAGCCAGACCGACTGGAACGTCACCAAGTCTGCGCGGTTGTTGGGCTTGAGTCGTGACATGTTGCGTTATCGGATGGAAAAGCTTGGGCTGAACAAACCGGAGAAAGTACTGTGAGGTTGCCGCGCCAAGTCTGGCACTAAGCATCGCCGCAGCCTGAGGTTGAGCCCGTGATGATCAGGGTATCCTCAAGCCATTTTTGCGGAGCGCTGCAGAGCTGAAGCGGAGAAGGGAAGTGCCAGGTCACGCTAATACTGCTTTGTCTGCTTGGCCCCATGCAGCCGCATTGCAGGATGGGGGCAGTACAAAGCGCCTTGGCTGCCGGTGATAGGGGGCACGCTCTACCTGCTTACGTGTTGATTCTCTCGCAAGAGCCTGTCTGACCAGGCAGATTTATCGATGCGCGATCAGGTCTGCCAAGGCACTGAGCGTTATCAGTAGGCTGAGCAAGACGATAGCAGAAATTGAGCCGCGCCAAATGAGGTAGCGGCGAAGGCGTTGATGGCCGCTCATGGCCTAGTCCTGCCGATTACAGGGCGATATGCGGTGGGCATATTGCTCATCAGTGGGCTCACGGTAACGCGCGTTGCCATTATTTACCTGCAAACTCCAAGGCTGGTTGCGTCCCGAAGAGTAAAAGGTATCGTCCGAGTCGGCATTGCGCCCTTCTGGACTGGCAGCTTTGGCTGACAGTTCAAACCATTCGCAATCACCCATGCAGCACCTCCATTCCTGGCGTCCAGTCCAGTCAGGTTAGAGTAAGGGGGCAAGTAAACACTTCACGCCCCTCTCTCCAGAACTGACCTATGCCTTGTCTTCATCATGACTCTGCCAACTTTTTCATGCATCGATACCGCCCAGAGCCTGCAGCTGATGGACGAGTTATCGCCACCCGCTCCGAGGATGAATAGGGCGCAGGCGACAAGGCGTCATGAGCCGCCGCACTCATAGCTGATCATGACGTCTGCCAGCGAGTCCTCTCGGGCTCCGCTGAAGCCGCGCCGGTAGCCAGTGCTCGGGCTCGACTAACCCCCCAGACCAGCGCCTGGCTCGTCGTCTGGTCTAAAAGTGAAGCGTAATACTCCTCGACTATCATCTTCCCCGCGCCGCCATACAGGCCGATGAAGAGTTGTGTTACGCCTTGACGGGAAACCCTTACCAGGGCATTGACCTGCGTTCCATCACTCAGCTCCTCGTCATGTGACTGACTGGGAAGCTGACAGTCCGACCACGCCCAATATTGACTCCCTCTGTGTTGCATTTCCCCCTCCCGAACTCGTTGGTACATTACGAGTCGTCTTAAAAACATAGCGGATTCAGGAGGGGTAGCCAGCGTCTATCGTTATTAGGCACAACATAAGTCCTTCGTCCTGACCTCGGCCGGCTTGGAGGTGTGTCTCAAGGCGACGAGAGTCTGGTTACGCCACCGTCAAGCCGGGGCTCGAAAGTCTCGACGTAAAGCGTTCGGTCTAGTGCCGATGCTGGGGCTGGTCTGGCTGCCGCCTGAGCAGGCGAGTCAGTTGCGGTAAGCCGGAAGGACAGACTGCGTTCTTTCACAGAACCAGCTATCTGTGCAAGCCGAGCACAAAGGCCCTTGGTGATGCTAATCATGGCTTTGGCTGCAGCCAAAGCTGAGTACAAGTGCTTAGTGCAGACAAAAAATAAGTGGCTCGGAGGGGGGGGGCGATGACAGCCCTAGCAGTAGCCAAGGACAGTCTATCGGACATTGTTATCGCTCAAGGCAATCCCTTCCCGCCCCAGTTGTTTGACGCTATACATGGCCTGGTCTGCAGACTTAAACAACGTATCGAGACTCTGGCCATGACTCGGGCATAGCGAGACTCCGATACTGCAGGAAACAGACACTACTCCTGCGGTAGTCTTGACTAAGAGTAACGCTACCATGGTGCTGCCAAAAAAATTGGGCTTGGAGTTCTCTCGTGTCTGTTTAGGTCGACTGACTGACTGCATCAGAATGAATGCGTTCTCGCCTTCATGCATCGAGAACACCGGCGATACGACAGGCTTCGGATTATTGTGGGTCCGGGACAGCGCGTAGGACAGGTAGCCGACGGATTCCAGTTTGACGCCGTAGACCGCACTGGCTGCCGAGAGTACCGGATACATGAATAGCACAGGCCATGTCTCGTTGAGATTTACCTGGCGTTGCGCAGGTTGATGGGTAAGGCTCGGGAAGTGCTTGAACTCAAAGTCCGGTCTCCACGTGCGGCGCAACAGCGCTTCGAAAGCGGCCTGCTCGGACATGGGTACCCCGCGTGCGACCTCAAGCATGTAAATATGAGGGTAAGCGGCTAAAACGGCTGCGGCATAACGGGCTGCAGCATCTGCGTCGCTTTGGTCGACGGCTTGGAGAAACGCCGAGAAGCCCGCTAAGACCGCTTCATTGGTATCCAGCTGATTGCGCACGATACTGGAAATATTCTGCACGTATTCCGAGAAACTCGTCTCCCAGTGGTGGATTTTTGACTTCAACAGCAAATGAGTTGAGAGACCGATCAGGCCGACGGCCAGGATGATGAATCCCACGAGAGAGCGCCGGCGTGTAGTCAGCATCGTGCCTTGGCCAGTTTTTATGAAGCCTATTGAAACTGAAACTGAAACTGAAACTGAAACTGGATGGCTCGGCTGTTGGTGATTGCTTGAGAGCATTGGGCTCACCGAAAAATTAAGCCGGCAGACCTTCGACTTCTGGCTGATTGAAGCCATACCGTTACTCATTGCCACGCATGTGGGTACAGGTCTCACCATTGCCGACGCACACCGGCCGGCCGGTGTTACGGTCGAAAAGACTGTAGTCAGCCCGAAAGTTGAGGTCCGGCTCGTTGAACAACAAACGGATCGGAATGCTGCGCAGTTTGCCATCCTGGCCATTACGCAGTTCCTCATTGAGCGGGTGCAGCAGCCAGCCGTCCCGGCTTTGTACCTGCGAGGTGATGGTGAATTGATCGTCTTTCTCCGGCAGACGTTTGCCGTTTTTCTCGACGACCTTGCCGATGGAAATACGCCCGAGTACAGGAGGGGTGATTGCTAAACCTTTGAGCATGGCGGTTATCCTTGATCTGGAAATAAAAAAGCCACCAGGACGTGAGCGGTCCGGGTGGCTTGAGTGAGGGGGTGTATTCAGGCAATCAGAAAGCGGCAGCTGCCTTCGCGGGTCTTGCCGTAGCGGATCTGCAGGTAGGGTTTG
Source organism: Pseudomonas sp. PS01303 (assembly GCF_029959385.1). Lineage (NCBI taxonomy): Bacteria > Pseudomonadati > Pseudomonadota > Gammaproteobacteria > Pseudomonadales > Pseudomonadaceae > Pseudomonas > Pseudomonas sp. PS01303. The sequence continues at coordinate 39,592 of NZ_JASCPK010000022.1, read as the reverse complement.
TCCTTGAGCATCTGTTCGACATCCAGCCCGGTGCTGTCCTTGGACTTCTTCCAGCTGATGTAGCCCTCGGCAAACTCCGCACGAGTGGCTGCGCCCATGGCCTGCTGCAGGACTTGCTTGAGCTGCACCTCGCGCGTCTCTTGCTGAGCAATGTTCTGGCGAACAGCCTTGAGCTCCAGGTAGGTGCTGGCCAGCTCCGTGTGTTGACTGAAATCCAGAGTTTGGCCGTTATCCTCGGGGTAAAGGCAACGCAACGCGGCTTCCGCTGAAGCGGTGCCATCGGCCGGTGGCGGGGTGTCACTGACCACGTAATCCCAGAACAGCCGCTCCAGGTCGATCAGCCGAGCAATCAGCGACTCGTCGCGTTCGATGCGATGGATCTCCAGGTGCTGGCCACCGAGCAGTACCGCCACATCTGCAGCCTGCTTGCCGGTCACGGCGAGCTGGTGCATGACTTGCAACTGCACATACTCGGGCACACCCTCCTTCCAGAGGCGTGCCCCGTTTATGCCGGCAGTCTTGCATTCAAGGATCTTTACAGCGTCGGCGCTGATGACCTCGCGGTCGATGTTGGCCAGCATCCACGGCAGTTGAGGATCAGGATGCTGCAACACGGCATTGACTCGCCGTACCCGGTTGCCGGTGCGCTGGGTGTAGTGGGCCGCCACAATCGGTTCCAGGATGTTGACCCAGTACGCTGGGCTCTCTTCATCCTGCGGATCGAGTTTGGGCAGTGAGGTGTCACGGCCGGTTTTCTCTAGCCACAGTTCCAGCTGGGACTTGTAAGGGGTAAGGCCCACGGCAGCTGCGGCATCTGAGCTGCCCATGCCTTGCTTACGTACGGCCAGCCAATCCTCTCTGGGCAGTTGTTTGGTGCCCACCAGGCGCAAGGCTGGACGGGGTTTGCTGCTGGGGTTTTGCAGTGTTTGCGTTGCCATGATGTTTTCCTGTGCTGCATAAAAACTCCCGGCCAGCAGAAGCTGACCAGGCGCTTTAATAGTTGAGTAGCGCCGTTCAGGGAGATGGTCAGGGTGTTGTTGCAAACCACACGCACGGTAGTCGGGGTCGCGGTGGTGGCCAGCGTGCCGTCACAGGAGGTGGCTAACAGCAGATAACCATTCACCTGATCGTTGCCCTTCAGCACGGTTGTCTGTCCCGTCCAGGCCAGCGCCCAGAACTTGCGGCCACCTTTGAGTATCCCAGCAGTTTCCAGTTCGTAGCCGGAGACCTCAGTCAGATCCCGGTAAAACTCCAGCACCTCACGGGGCTGCACCACCTGGTAACGGTTGGAAACCACTGACAAGGGGGCTTTGGTGTCGGAGCGGTACAGCACCTTCTGTTCCGGAAAGGAGTGGATCGTGCCTAGATTGCCGACAGTGTCGGCCTTGAAATGCACTGGGCTGTCCTGGATCTACCAGTTCATACCGGCTTCTCGCTGCCAGACCTCAAGTGGTTGTTTTTGCGTCAGACGGTTACCCAAACCATGCCTAGGGGTAGCGCCTACGTATTCCATTTGTTCGACAAGATGAGCCATGGGAGTGATTCCTTTGGACGTGCCGGCATAAGTGCTGCGCGAGCGCAGCACTGGCCGGAGAATTTTGTAAGGGTATTAGGCTGTTAGGTTTAAGCGATGATTGCAGGCGAGGCAAAGGTTGTGGGCAAGCACATGGCGATCGAGCGACTCACCCAATTGGGCGCCTAGCGCACAGCCGCCGACACCGCCGGCCAGGCCGCCTAGGATGGCACCTGACACTGAGCCGAGGGTGATGCCGACGGGTCCGGCGATAGCGCCGACAAGCGCACCAGCCTGACCACCTGCTAGAGCTGCGCTGACGCCACGGGCGGCACCGCCTACGGTGCCGATGGCTGCCCCGATTTTCATGGCGTGATGGAAAGAGGCAACTTTGGGGGAATGACAGCGAGGGCACTGTAATGACATGGGTCGAACCTTCTTGGTGTTGATGTCATTACGGTTATGTAGGACTGAAAATTTTTCGAATTGAATGGCTTTGCTGGCCTCTTCGGCGGCTCTCCCTTAACCCTAGAGCAGAAGAGGCTTGACCCTTTGGCCACTTCAAACATGATAATACATCACTTAATTCAAGTGATCCTGACGCGAGTAGCCAAGGCACTCACATGATCTTTTGAAGCACGTTTCTTGCTTAAGAATTTGGAGTTTGAGGATATGGAGGTCGTGTACTGGGAAGGTGGTCTTCTACGCCACGAAGTTGTTGCTATCGAGGCCATGGAGAAAACCTTCAAAGGCTCCGAACCGCCCAATGGGTCATCCACAGCGAAGGGGGGAACTCAACAGCGGAAAGCTCTTGCTGCCGGGACGGGAGGGATGTGGCCCTGGCGCGGATATGCGGGCTTCCGTTTTGCGGACGCTCACTCAGGCGTCATGAGCACCGCTAACGTCATGTTGATGAACTCTTCGTTCTAGCTGATCGTTTCCAGCGCGCCTCGCACGTTGCCTCCAACCTCACCGGAGCCACGCTGCTCGACCCAAAGGGTGAGCTCCATAATGGCCGCCTCGAGGGCAGGTTGGTTTTGATTGATCTTGAAGAGTAGGGAAGGGAGCAGGTCTGCGTTTGGCATCGTGATTCCTCCTTGAGTGAGCTAGTAGAATGCATGCCGCCGAGCACGGTTCGTCTAGGGTGCAGCATGCATAAATATTGGACGAGTCAGGTCGCCTGAAACGGTTTTTTTCGAGCCGCATTGCGATCTGATCGAGCCCTTTCGTACACCTTCCTTCTCTTTGCGGCTTCTCCTATAAGATCGACAGCTACTTCGACATCACGTAGTAGTTGTTCAGGGGGAGGAATGGGCAGATTTCCGCCACCGTGTGTTGCCGCTCGTGATAGAGGCGTAGGACCAGCTCCTGTTTGGCCGGATCAAGCCGCTTCTTACGGCCACCCTTGCGGCCACGAGCCCGCGCGTCGGACAAACCGGCTTGGGTACGTTCGCGGATCAGGTTGCGCTCGAATTCGGCCAAGGCACCGAATAGATGAAACACCAGGCGGCCACCAATCGAGGCAGTGTCGATATTCTCCTGCAAGCTGCGTAAGCCGACGCCGGCGGCGTCCAATTGCTCGACCAGCCGGATCAAATCCTTCAGCGAGCGGCCGAGGCGATCCAGGCGCCAAATCACCACGGTGTCGCCACGGCGAAGCGTGGTCAGCAAGGCAGTCAGCCCGACCCGCTCGGCCTTGGCGCCGCTGGCGGTATCCTCGAACAGGCGCTCGCAACCGACTTTCGTCAGCGCATCGCGTTGCAGATCGAGGAGTTGGTCGTCGGTTGAGACACGGGCGTATCCAATCAACATGGTGTTGTCCAACTATTCAGCGGTAACTCAGTGTAGTCGGATGCTGAAAGATGGAGACTGTAGTTGGATAGCAGCGATGCGGGGTTGTGTGAGAGTTTTGTCGCTTTCAGAAGGCAACAGCACTGAGGATCAGAAGCGGACTACACAGCAGGTGCACCTATCCCGTAACTGGCGGACCTTGAGAAGCAAGTTTGCCCAATCGCCGCAGGTTCTGTACCGCTGCCGCCAGAGTGAACTCATCGCTTGCGCCACTCATGCCTCGTAGTCACAAGCGATCCAATTTCAAGATGCGTTTGAGGTGGGCAAACAACATTTCACCTTTCTTACGTTCGTGGCGAGAGCGCGCGTACTCCGGCGTCGCTGCGATGCGCCGAGCCACATCACGGCTTCATGGGCGCTGCGGGCGACCTTGGGGCTAACAGAGAAAACGGAAAATTTCGTACGCTAAGCGCTTTGTCTGTCAGGCTGACCCAAGATCGCAGCGCGTCCTCATGGATACCGTCACGCATCGTTAGGCAAGCTCTGGATTTTTTCAGCGGCCACGGCCATGGCCACACATGCCATTCGATCACGCTGAATTTCAGTGATGACTCCCGCATCGCGTAAGCCCAAGGCATACCCCTCAGCACGACCGGCCACTTCCATCACCTGATGCAGGGATCTGCCTTCGATGATCTTGAGCAGCAGGTTCCCCCACTGTGCCGTCTGCCCGCTGCTTAGCCCCAAAACAGCCTCATACGCGGCGGTAGAATTCAACACATTACGGTCAGCTGGATCGTTTGACATGGATCAGATCCTTATAGAGTAAGGAGTGGCCTGTACGTCATACCACTCACCCTGTGAAGGCTAGGCCAGCCCCCCCATACCTGGCGTCCAGCAGGCGAAAAAAACCCACTGCGTGGTTTTTTTGTGGGGGGCGACTGAACGAAAACGTCGTTATGCGTAAGTGCTCAATCTGCCAGATTGCCACCAGTCATTTCCAAAAGATGACTGCACATCTGGATATGGCTTCCAGCAAATCAAGCGCCATGTTCACTGACCACGCTCATGGGCAAGCATGCTCACCGCCTGCACTGCATCGTTTGCTCCATCGCGAATCTGCTGGATCACCGCACCAGCCTGATTCGCCAAGTCGACACCTTTGGTCGCCCGTTCACGGGTGCCGTCCATGCTCTTGATTGCTAGCTGAGTTTCGCTCTGGATCATGTTAACCATCCCAGAAATTTCCATCGTCGAGCCGCTGGTACGTGAGGCCAATTGTCGAACTTCATCGGCGACCACCGCAAATCCACGACCCTGCTCACCCGCTCGGGCGGCTTCGATGGCCGCGTTCAAAGCCAGCAGGTTGGTCTGATCGGCAATCCCGTGAATGGTCTTGACGATGGCGGTGATCTGCTCAGAACGCTCTCCGAGCTTGGCGATGATGACCGACGAATCCTCGATATTAGCGGCGATTTCCCGCATTTCGCTCGCAGCTTGCTGGATAACCACCGTGCCATGTTCGGCAGCTTGGCGTGTCTCGACTGAGATGTGATACGCCTGACTAGCGCTCTGAGTGTCCTGCGCATGCTTCTCAACCATCGCGGTGACGTCCGAGGCAAATTTCACCACTTTGCTTAACTGCCCGCTGGCGTCATACACCGGGTTATAGCTGGCCTCCAACCACAGGGTTTGCCCACGCTTGCCGACCCGTTCAAATTGCCCGTTGAAAAACTCGCCTTGATTCAGTCGCCGCCAGAAGTCCTGGTATTCACTACTGCTAGCCAATGCAGGCTTACAGAACAGTCTATGGTGCTTGCCCTTGAGTTCGGCCAAGCTGTAGCCGACCAGACTCAAGAAGTTCTGGTTGGCATCAACAATACTGCCGTCCAGGTTGAACTCGATAATACCCATGGCCCGGTCGAGGGCTTGCAACTTGCCTTTGGTTTGGCTCTCGTGTTGTACCTTCAACGTGACGTCAAGCGCATATTTAATCACCTTCACCACGCTGCCCTGCTCGTCCTTGACCGGGTTGTAGCTGGCCTCCAGCCAAATTGGCTGGCCATTAGCACCCACTCTTTCAAAGGTTCCTGATTCGAACTGGCCGCTTTTGAGGTGCTGCCAGAAGGCTTGGTACTCGCCGCTACGCGCGTAGTCTGGCAGGCAGAACTGTCGGTGCGGCTGACCAAGCACTTGCTCTGAACGATACCCCATGGCCTTAAGAAAATTCTCATTCGCCGCTAGGACGATGCCATTCAGGTCGAATTCGATGACCGCCATGGAGCGGTTGATGGCTTCGAGCTGACTGGCTTGCAGGGCGATGGTCTGTTGCTGCGCATTAATGGTTTTTTTAGAGGCGTTGAACAACATGATGTCGGTAGCCTTGAAGAGGAGGGATCGTGGTGGGCAGTCCTATTCTGTTCGATTGCTAGCCACAGCCATTGGCCGTTGATTGCGCAATGCCACTATCCATGAGCGACGATCCCAGACTGCTAGATCCGGTACGTAAATTCAACGGGTGAACTGTAGGGTTAATATCCAGCGCCGTAGCACCGCAAACGCTGGATTAGCAAGGGCTTAAGCGTTCGCGGCGCTGGCAAATGATTGATGTAGACTTGCGAGATAGGGCCAGCGCCGTGGGGCAGAAACCTGTGAAAGTCATCTGCCGTGTGTGCACGGCACTAAATTACCGCGAGGATTTGATCTGTAGTTTTTTGTGTCTTTTCGTGTCCGCGAAAATCACGAAGACGAACTAACAAGCCCAAGTAGTTGTGGACTTGGCCGGTCATGCGTCCCTCAATTGCCGCACGCGTACGATTTTTCCGAATTCTGCGGGCTTCCGTCATTGCCTCTGAGAGGCTAGCGGCGGGCCCTCAGCACTTGGTCAGCAGGTGCGGAGCATTCGCGGCACTGGCTGCTGACCGGAATCTATCTGCGCTGTACAGCCTGTGGCGCCGGACAGGCAGCCAGTGACGACAATCGGCTGTTTGTGCACGAGCGGAGCTGTCCGCGGGCCGGCACCACCCCTAGCGCGAGCTGGCCTGCATCCTGCGGGCTCCTTGCAAAACGTCGGCTTGCTCCCTACAGCGCATCAAGCAGTCGCTGTAGTCTCGGCAATCGGTGTTGCAGTCAGACTTTTGACCAGCAGTTCTGCGGGTAAAGGACGGCCAAGCAAATAGCCTTGCAACGTATGACAGCCTAGTCGGGTAAGCAACTCTTGCTGTTCTGCCGTCTCCACCCCTTCGGCCACAATCTTCAGCCCCAGTGTTTGGCCCAGCGCAATAATCGCCGAAACAATTGCCGCATCGTCATTGCCCTGAGCCAACTCGGTGACAAAGCCTCGGTCGATTTTCAGTTCATTGGCCGGTAGGCGCTTAAGATAGAGCAGACTGGAGTAGCCCGTCCCGAAGTCATCGATGGAGATGCTCACCCCCAGTTCTGCTAGTTTTTTCAGGACTACCAAACTGGCCTCGGCATTGCGCATGGCGGTGGACTCGGTGACTTCAAGAACGAGATGACGAGCATCCAATGAATGACGCTCCAAGGCCATGCGTACAATATTGACCAAGCCGAATTGCCCCAGTTGAACCGTGGACAGGTTGACCGCAATGCTCCAGTCCTGATGCCCCTCGTCGTGCCATTCGCGCATCTGGCGGCACGCTTCGTCGATCACCCAGTTGCCAATGGGTATGATCAGACCGGTCCTTTCCGCGAGTGGCAAGAAACTGTCTGGCGGGACCAGACCGTGATCCGGGCTTTGCCAGCGCAATAACGCTTCGACCCCGATCATCGGGCCATTGGGAGCAAGCATTTTCGGTTGGTAGTGCAGGACAAATTCGCATCGATCCAGCGCCTGATGCAGATCGTGTTGAAGTTGCATCTGTTGATGGGCATTGGTGTTCATCGTCTTTTCGAAAAAGCTGTAGCCACTACGTCCTATTTCCTTGGCGTGGTACATCGCGGCATCCGCGTTAACCATCAACTCATGCGCGGTCAGACCATCATTGGGGAACAAGGCAATACCAATACTGGCTGAGACGTGCAGGTTATTGCGGCCGATGTGATAGGCATTACCAATGTTCTCGATCAGCCTTTGCGCTAGCATCGCCGCATCTTCGGGCTCCCCCGTATCAATCAACAAGACAAACTCATCGCCTCCTAGCCGCGCCGCCGTGTCCTCGCTGCGTTGGGTGTCGAGAATCCGCTGTGCGACCTCGATCAGCAAAAGATCGCCGACGTGATGCCCGTACAGGTCGTTGACGGCCTTGAAACCATCCAGATCCATAAATAGCACCGCAAAATGACGCTTTTCCCGTGCAGCTTTTTGAATGGCTTGCTCTAGGCGATCATCCAGCAGGAAGCGATTGGGCAGCTTGGTTAGGTTGTCGTGCAATGCCAGCTGAACCAGTTCACTGTTGGCCCGATCAAGTGAGGTCGCTAGCAACTTGGTACGCACATCCAGCATGGAAATGATTAAGGCAATAGCGAATACCGCCAGACTCACCACAATCACCAGCACTGCCAGCCACTTGGTATCGATGCCGGTGTTTGCCGCCCCGCAGAAGCTTCCGACAGGAAACTGCGCAGCAGCCATGCCGGTGTAGTGCATGCCGACGATGGCACAACCCATTACCAGCGACGCCCCGATACGGGCATAGGTAGCCTTTTTTGAGTCTTTGCGCAGTTGGAAGGCGATCCACAGGGCCGCCCCTGAGGCAAGAACCGCAATGACAATGGACAGGGCAAATATCCAGGGAATATAGATCACACTCGGCGTCATCAACATGGCAGCCATGCCGGTGTAGTGCATGGCCGCAATGCCGCTACCCATCAACAGGCCACCTAGAGCCAAGCGAGCCCAAGGCAGATCCTTCTGGCAAACCAGCCAGAGCGCAAAGGCCGATGAGGCAATGGCGATCAGCAGCGACAGGAGTGTGAGCGGGATGTCATAGCCCAGGGAAATGGGAAGATTGAAAGCGAGCATGCCGATAAAGTGCATTGACCAGACACCGAACCCCATGGCGAACGAGCCACCGATCAGCCAAAACGCGGATGCTCTCCCCGTAGAGCTGGACACTCGACTGGCCATGTTGAGGGCCGTGTAAGAGGCAAGAATGGCGACAATCAGAGAGAAAGTGACGAGGACATTGTTGTAGCTGCTCAGAAGCATAAAACTCCCATCCTTAGCGTACGTGGCGAAGCCGCGCGAAAATATCAATAAGCCACTATAAACCGATTTTTTGTGCCCAATGTATAACTTAGGCGACATTGACCCGTAAGTGGGGTATGCCGAGATCAAGCAAAAACTCCACCGTGGACTGCACAAGCGACTCCATAAGTAGTTGATTTCTAAGTAATTATATAGCTTCCGAAGCGCTCGGAACTTTACGCCCTCCTGCCTGCGGCTCTGCCGCCAGGCGTAACCGCCGGTAAGGTTGATACGGGGAGCCCGCAGAATTCGGGAAAAACCGTACGCGAAGCCCGCATTTGATTGACCTTTTGTGATTTATAAAATACAAAAGGATCAGCGGGCAAAGGCCGCAATTGCCGCTCGCATCTTCCGCTTGGCGAATGGTCTACCCGGCGACGTGTCACCAGTCGGCCGGGGAGTAAGCGAGTTGAGGATTCACTATGGCCCAGGCTATCGGGTTTACTTCCAGCAGCGCGGGACAGAAATCGTCATCCTGCTATGTGGTGGAGACAAGAGCAGCCAGACCAGGGACATAGAAACGGCGAAACGCCTAGCAAATGAGTGGAAACCGCAATGACCGAGCCAATTTATGACTACGATCCCGCGCAAGCGCTGGACAGTCCAGAGGCGATAGCGGTGTTCATCGCGGACGCCCTGGACACTGGAGACGCCGCCTATATCGCTAAGGCTATGGGAGTGGTTGCCCGCGCCAAGGGGATGACCGAGCTGGCCAAGGAAACGGGGCTGGCCAGAGAGCAGCTTTACAAGTCGTTCAGCGAACGCGGGAACCCTACACTGAAAACCATGCTGGTAGTGATGCGGGCACTGGGAGTTGATTTGACCGCCAGACCGCATACGCAATAAGAACACGTCCGGCACCCTGCGCAACGTCAGGATAGGGCCGAACCCTGCATTTTCTGACGCTTCGCCGGCAGCCTCTATGGCCTCAACCTGACAGGCCGCACGCTTAGCGGATTTTGTCCGTTTTCTCTATCGCCCCCGACTTCAAGACCTCCCTACGTGCACAGGGAGCAGAATCCAAGGTGCGGGACTACACGAACGAGGCATTCACACGCTTGGCGGAGCGCATCAAGCAGCTTACCGGTTGATTAGGGGCTTTGGAGAGGATGTTCAGTCGCAGCTAATCTGAGCCAGAGGGCTCCGTCAGTCGCAGATAATCTGAGCCGAAAATCGCGTTGATTGCGAGCGCGGCTATTTTCGATTGCAAGCCGTTACAACTACAGTCTGAGCAGGTCAAGGTAATGGCGAAAAGCTATGATCCAAATCGAGATTGTTGAGCGGGCGGCGAAAGAACGCCATGCGCTCGTTTCCGTACTTGGGCATGACTGAAGCATAAGGCCCGCTGAGTAGCGTCGCGGTGTAGCAGTGCTATCGTTTAATTTCTGCAGCCGATATGGAAGTCATTGAAGTGGCTACTCGCGTTCAAGAAATAGATTGCTTTGAAGCAGTAGACAAATCTGGGTGTCGATACACGATCACTGAGTCGGCGAGTCAAACGTCATTGGATGCCATGAATGGCATGACGCAATGGGTCAGCCAATCAACCTACTTCAGAGCGCTGGGCTTTGGTCCGGTCGGCCAAATTAGTGATTCGGAATTTGAAATTTTTCTCGTTGGGGTCAAGGTAATACGAGTTTGATCGAGCAGGCCGAAGGCGAAATCGGGGTTTTAGGGAGCAATGGAACTCCATGTTGGACCATAGCGCAGAGGACGTGCTCGGCCTGACGAAGTGAGCCTGTCCCGTGGCTTTGCGCTGGCCTTATCGTCAGCCCAACCTGGAGCAAATGATGTCCTTGTTACATGCCCTTGGCCTTCGCCTGGCCGCCCACCTGACGCGGCCGCGCCCAGGCCACAGCCAGCTGCCGGCTTTCCCGCCGGAACACCTCGCCGCCACCCTGCGTGTGGGCGACGTGCTACTGGTAGAGGGCACCAGCCGCCTCTCCAGCGCGATCAAGTACCTGACCCAGTCCACCTGGTCGCACGCAGCACTCTACGTCGGCGACCGCCTGGCTCCTATGCCCGGCGCTAGCGAGCCGGTGCGCGCGCTGATCGAAGCCGATGTAGTGGCTGGCGTGCACCTAGTGCCGCTGGCGGACTTCCTGGACCAGCACACTCGCATCTGCCGCCCGGTCGGGCTGGATGAGACCGACCTCGCGGCGTTGCTGGATTTCGTGCGCGTGCGGCTTGGACAGGGCTACGATCTGCGCAACCTGTTCGATCTTGCCCGCTACCTGATAAGGCCACCACTACCTGGGCGACTGAAGCGGCGGATGATCGCGTTTGGCAGTGGCTCTCCCACCCGTGCGATCTGTTCGACGCTGCTGGCACAGGCTTTCGAGTCAATCCACTACCCCATCCTGCCGGAGATCGACAGCAGCGATCCCCTGCATCCGGCGGTAGAACAGGCGCGTCGCGAGCTGTTACACATCCGCAACTACAGCCTGTTCGTGCCACGCGACTTCGACGTCTCGCCATACTTTCGCATCGTAAAGCCGAAGTTGCAGCAGTCTTTCGACTTCCATCGCCTAAAGTGGGCTGAGGCCGGTAGCAACCTCTAACTATGGAGTTTGGTCATGGTTGTTATTCGACTGCCTTCGGAGCTGGAAAACCTTGCCAAAGCCACCGGCAGAACCAAAACCTTTTATGCCCGGGAAGCCATCGTGGCGCACCTGGATGATCTGGAAGACCTGTATCTAGAGGAACAGCGCCTGCTGGGTAACCCGGGAGGGGCGCTCGGAGTCGGTACCCTTAGAGGATGTGATGAAGCGTTATGGCTTGGCGGATTGAGTTTGATCACACTGCAGAGCGCGGGCTCTATCGGTAATCGGACCGAGTGCGGCCTATCAGGCTGTGCATCGCTCAACGCTCTATCGAGCGCTGGATAAATTGACGGCCGGGCGTGCGAGGATAGGTCGATGTCTACGCCCATCCATCAATAAAGCCTAGAGTGGTTTACGCTAAAAACTTTATAGATCATCCGCTTGCGACGAAAATGTCCTAATTTTCCTTTGTCTCGGCATGCCCCCCACTACGCTCTGTCGCGGGCGAATCTCCTGCTCCAGGAGTGTGACCAAACGACTTTAAATAGTCACGGCCGTGTCGCTGACTGGGAATAGCGACACAATTGCCGCCCTTGCTGTGTGGGTGCGCAGATGCGGGACGTCCTCAATGCGGAGCTGGGTGGTTTCCTCATGGCACAAGCCGTGATTGAGCAGAACCGCCAGAATCGGCTGATGGAGTCAGCCTTTCGGAGAGCACTCATCCAATGCTTCCAACAGCGCTTTGGCTTGATGGTTGCCCAGGGCCGCGCACGGCGTCGTTTTCCAGCAGGTCATCGAATAGCTTGGCTAACACTGCGAGTTCTCTGCGGAGGGTTGTCTTGGAATTTATACCTACTCAGAAAAAGTCAGACCGGCGGAGGTCGATAGACCCGTCCAGAGTAAATCGAGCTGACTAAAGCTCCACTTCGCTGGACTCTCTCGGCTAATGATTTTTTCACGCCCTACTAATTTGGCGAGGTCAATGATTTCATGAGGAACGGGTAGATTAGAATGCGTTGAGAAAAATACCTTGACCTGTGGTGTCAACAGCGATTTTTCATGCTGCTCCATCACGACGCCCAGCAGCCCACTTTCCAGTCGAACCAGAGCCCCCACCGGGTAGATACCGATTGTTCTAATGAAGGCGTGCAATATTTCAGTATCGAAGTGGCCTTGCCACGTCGCCATCTGATGGATGGCCTCGGCGGGATCCCAACCGGGTTTGTAAGGGCGTGTCGATGTCAACGCATCGAACACATCGCACACCGCTCCCATGCGCGAAAATAGGCTGATTTGCTCGCTGGCAAGTCGATGGGGGTAGCCACTGCCATCGTATTTTTCGTGGTGGTGAAGGCATACATCCAGCACCAAATCACTGACGTACTCATTGTCGGTCAGGATGTTGATTGCAGCTTTCGGATGCTTGCGTATAACGTCAAACTCTTCGTCAGTGAGTTTTCCAGGCTTGTCGAGAATTGCTTCTGGGATCGCGATTTTACCGATGTCGTGCAACAGCCCTGCGATGCCTGCCTCAAGTACTAAATCTTGACTCAGTTTCAGCTCGTGAGCGAGGGCGATCATGAGCGCGCTGACCGCCACCGAGTGCATGTACGTGTAGTCGTTGGCGGTTTTCAGGCGAGCCAGGCTGATCAGGGCACTGGGGTGACGCAACACGGAATCAGAGAACTCCGCAACCAGTTCGCCAGCACGCGCCAGTTTTAACGGCTGGCCCATACGCGCCGTGCGGAACATCGCGACCACGGCCATTTTGGCCTCAGCACAGAGCTTTTGGGCTTGAGGCAACTCAGCCGCTAACGTCGTCAAGTCTCGCGCCGCCGTACCCCCTACGGTCGAAAGATGTGGCGCTTCAAGTCGCCCGAACGCGACATCTATCCCCTTGCCGACATCAATCCACACCTCATGAGCAGCCGAGTCTTTGATGCGTCTCAGATCATAGGAGGTCTGGATCAGGAATCGTCCTTTCCAAAAAGTTGGATCCATTCCTGAGTCGCTGAAATCATGGACATACATGCCGAGGCAAAGCTCACTAGCAGGAATAAGCTTAATCATTAATAGATAATATCCATATATAGATAGCGGCTATTTGCCCGAAAACGATCACCCTCGTGAACCTGGCTCATTGATATCATTTTTCGAGTCGGTGCGCACCAGCATGGTGACCATGCGACGGGTTCACCGTCTGCAAAACCCACTTGTGGTGAGCGAAGCTTGAGTGTGGCTGGCAGAGGATCGATTGATGATCAGACCTATCGAAAGGTCGTCACGAGCAAGGGTTCCCAGCGCAATTGGGCTAAGCCAACCCCGCCAGTCTCTTTAGCCGCTCAATCGTCGAGAGCTCTTCTCCTTGAAGTTCTGCAGCTGCCAGGCGCATCACCACCTGCTCGCGCCGTACCTGTGCCGGTGGCAATACATAAACTGCGCCGATCAATTCGCGCAGAGGCATGGGCAAGCCCCAATGGGCTTTTAGGCTAATGGCAAAAGGGCCGCTGAATTCGGCAATACCCTGCATTATCTGGTTATCATCAATGATATAGCCGCTATTTTCCCAGATTTGAGTGAGGTGGAGCACACAGAGCTCGCCCATCCGATGGAGCAGCGCTGCGGTGTGCAGAGGGGCTGGATCTATGCGGCACTGCCTCGATAAGGCTAGCGTTCGATCACTGAGGCGTTCGATTTCGTCCAACTGACTTTGGATTTTCAGTTGAAGTAGGGGGCTTGCCTGTTCGGTGTACTGTCGCAAGGCCATCCCCATGGCCAAATTAAGGCAAGTCTGCACGCCAAGCTTGCGTAGAGCTTCTATGTGGTTGAGGCAGGGCCGGCCACCATTGTTATAGGCACTACTGTTGGCGACGGCAATCAATTTGGCGCATAGGGCAGGGTCATGTCGCCAGGACTCCGCGAGTTCACGCAGATCTTGCTCCTCTCCTTTGAGACAGCTCAACAACTGCTCCCTTACATTGCCGATCAACGGCATGTCGAGTTCACCGGCATCTTTCCCGGCAAGGTACGCGATCAAGTCCTCCCCCAAGAGCGGGCTGTTGGTGGCTGCGTCAGGCTGTGGAATCAACTTCGCAAGGTACTCGATGACACGCGGGACTTGAAACGGCTTGGTGATGAAGGCGTTAACACCCAGAGTGCGAACCGCTAGGACACTAGCCCGATCCGAATGACCGGTAACGATGACCACAGGCGTGCGGCGATCCTCCCGGCGGATATTTTTCAGCAGATTGATGCCGGTGGCATCGGATAGATTCCATTCGGTCAAGACCAATTGGTAGGGAGCAAGCTGCCAGGCCTCAATCGCATTCTGGACTCGGGTGAACCGATCGACCTGGACGCCGGGACGAATACTCAGCACGATCTGTTTGAGTAGGTCTGCACACCAAGCGTCATTTTCCAGAATCATTACTCGCATGGCGTTCCTTAGCTGCGATGTGCGTTGGCTTTGACTACTCATCAAGGCGCGGCGGCATTGAGGTGGTCATCCTGTATGAAAATACTACGTCAGATCGAACGCAAATGACGGCGAATGGATACTACAAGTGAGTAGTCAAGTAAGGCGCCATTTGGCTGCAATCCCGCGAAAAAGAAATTCCTGACACCGGGGAGTCCGCCCGACCATCACACCTCGCGTAACTAGGGGGGGCGAAACAAGGCGGAAAATCACGCATATCCACAATAAATTATTGATATTTTTAGATATTTATTTTTATAGATTTTGTGCGCCTCGAAATGACCGGATGAAGCGAAACGCGCTGGCGTATGTAGTGGTCTAAAGAATCTGTAGTCACCCGTCTACGTGATCAAAGCCAGACGCGCTATAGCCGCTGAGTGGAATGATCATAACCCCATCTCGGGGCTTTTGATGCACGGCATCCCCCTTCCCATACACCACTATCTCAAGCCCCTCGACCAATCGGATTGCATTAACGTCGCCTTCAACCTCCTCTAACCCAATCAATGCATGACGAAGTGTGTTTTCAAGGTGGCTCCCTATTTGAGATCGGAAAGAGCGGCACCGAAGTTAAGATGCAGAATCTGTCCATCGACAACCAGGGCAGGAACCGACTTGACGCCAGCAGCTTCGGCTTCAGCGACCCGTGCAGGAACCTGACCGAGGTGAACGACCTCGACCTTCACCTTGGGATCCAGAAGGTGCAGCAGGGTCTGTTCAGCATTGATGCAAACGGCGCAACCAGCGTGGTAAAAGCGAGCAGTAGTCATCTTTGTATCCTCTATTATGGTATCTACTCGATACCAATTTGCAGGCTAGTCTGTCCACAACCTTTGTCAATATAGTTTTCATACGATACTATTTGCTCAGGAGGTGATCATGACTGGAACAGCGCTTTTTGATCTTTTTGAGCGGCTCTCGAGCCTGATGCGCATGTGGTACCGTCAGCACCCGCTGCTGGTGAATGTTCAGCCCACTCACCTGAGCGCCTTGAGGTATCTGGCTCGCTGTAATCGCTACTCAAACACGCCGCTGGCAGTGACGGAGTACCTTGGATTGACCAAGGGGACTGTCTCGCAGTCCCTAAAAAGCCTTGAGGCCAACGGCTTTATCGTCAAGCGTCAAGATCAACGCGACAAGCGCAGTGTTCATCTCGAATTGACCGATGCAGCACGAGCCCTGCTGGCTTCCGTCACCCCTCCAAAGTTTCTCGTTGATGCGACAAACCGGATGGGCGTGAAGGCAGATGAGCTCGAATTGCTGCTGGGCGATCTGCTGAGAAACATCCAGCGCAACGAAAGGGTACCGACTTTCGGTTTATGCAAGAGCTGCAGTTTCCATCAGCAATTAGACGGTGAGCCGTTCTGCGGATTGACTCAGGAACCGTTGACCCGCCTTGCCATCGACCTTATCTGTAGAGAGCACCAACCAAGTACGATCGGAAAAATCTAGAACGAATTAATGCCTATGATTGATGGCTAATTGCCATATTTCATGTTTTAGGTGCACGATGCATTCCGTGCGGCTGAAGGTGGTCTTAGGCGGAGCGGCTACATGAGCGGCTGTGCTCGATGGGAGAAAAATGCCGGGGTGTGTTCAGACCGTCTAAACCAACACAACATGGCGGTTGCCAAGGTACGGCGGTTGTTTCCACGAGTTCCTGCAACCTCCGAATGGCTCCGCGTATGCGCCAAGAGACACGTTGGATTTGGGCTGAGCGGTTATCAAATATGAGTCCTTGCAGGAAGCGGTCGTAGTGAATTGTACTTCTGAGAATGTCGCCACCTCCTATATCAACCTGCTCAAAGAGGTCGCCATCGCGGCCAATGAGGCGATCGGCGTTGAAGCTGCACTGCGTTTGGCGCTGCGCAGTATTTGCCGAGCCACCGGATGGCCGGTGGGACACGCGCTGAAAATCCAGAGCGGTGGAAGCCTTCGTTCAACGGGTATTTGGCATGTGGATGAACATTTCCCGAACGACCATTTCACCGCCTTCCGACAAGCCAGCGAGGCGGTGTGTTTTCCTGCAGGGATTGGCCTGCCAGGGCGGGTGTTGGCTGAAGGTCTACCTCTAGGCATGAGTGATGCCAGTACCGATGCCAATTTTCCTCGTCGTGCAACTGCCCTACAGGCTGACCTCGCCGCTGGATTTGCCTTGCCGGTGCGTTCAGGCAACAGCATTACGGCCGTGCTTGAATTTTTTGCCCCGATTGCCCGGCAACCCTCGCCGGAACTGCTGGATGTCATGGAACAGATTGGCGTCCAACTGGGCCGCGTGTTCGAGCGACACGCAGCCCAGAGTGCCCTGCAGGCCAATGAACAGCGCAGCCGGCAGATCATCAACAGCGCCGGGCATGCCTTCATCGCCATGGATGCCGGTGGCGTCATCACCGACTGGAACAATGCCGCCGAAACCATCTTTGGCTGGTCTCAGGCCGAGGCAGTCGGACAGACCGTCTCCGACACCATAGTACCGGCCCACTACCGCGAAGCGCATCAACGGGGTTTGGCGCGATTCCTCAGCCATGGCCAGGCCCAGGTGCTCGGACAGCGCCTTGAACTACCGGCCTTGCACCGCGACGGGCGGGAATTCCCCATCGAAATTACCTTGTGGTCGCTGGAGGAAGACTATGGCTGGAGTTTTTTCGCCTTCGCCCACGACATCTCTTCACGCAAGGCGGTTGAACAAGAGCTGAAGCACCGCGCCCTGCACGACCCGTTGACCGGCCTGCCTAACCGAATTCTGATGCTGGATCGACTGCAACAATGCTTATCACGGCGCGATGAGACCAACTCCGGCCTGGCGGTGTTGTTTATCGATCTGGATCACTTTAAGCGCATTAACGACAGCTTCGGCCATGAGGCCGGCGATCAGGTGCTGATTACTGTGGCGCAACGCTTGCAGCGGGCGATGCGTCCGGCTGACACCGTCGCTCGCCTCGCCGGCGATGAGTTCGTGGTGGCCTGCCCGGACGTCGCCAGTTATCGCGATGCCACCGTTATCGCCCAGCGCCTGCAGGAAGCATTGGCACCGCCTATCCACTTGAACGAGGATAACGTCTTTGTCGCCGCCAGTATCGGCATTGCCTTGGCGACACCGGATTGCGATGCCGAAAAATTGATTGGCTCGGCGGATATCGCCATGTATCAAGCCAAGACCGGCGGACGCGCCCGGCACCAATTGTTTGACGAGCAAATGCAGATGCAGGTCGCGACCCGGCTGCGTATTGAAAATGATTTACACCAAGCGCTCGCCTGTGGCGAGTTCCGCCTGTTTTTTCAACCCATTATTGCCGCCGCCACGGGCGCAGTGGTATCGGTCGAGGCCTTGTTGCGCTGGCAACACCCGGAGAAGGGGCTGCTGCTACCGGCAGAGTTTATGTCGGTTGCCGAGGAAACAGGGCTGATTGTCCCGATTGGTCTCTGGGTCATCGAAGAGACCTGTCACCTCGCTCAAACCTGGAGTGCGCTGCGTGATGCCGGTTTACCGCTGGGCGTTGCGGTCAATCTCTCCGCCAGACAGCTGCTCCAGTCCGATTTGGTGGAGACGGTACAACGGATTTTCCGCGCCAACACCTTCGATCCAACCCGCATCGAATTTGGCTTCGAGGTGACCGAGACGGCGGTGATGTGTGATCCAGAAGCCGCTGCCACGACGCTGCAGGCATTGCGCGATCTCGGTGCCCAGATTTCGATTGATGACTTTGGTACTGGTTACTCTTCTCTGGCTTATCTCAAGCGATTCCCGGTCGACACGCTTAAGGTTGATCGGTCATTTGTAATGAACATTGCGGACGACCACGTCGATCAGGCGATCGTCCGAGCGGTCACGGATATGGCGCATAGCATGCAGCTGACCGTGGTCGCCGAAGGGGTAGAAACAGCGGGTCAGGCGCAAATATTGCAGCAATTGAACGTCGATTTGTTGCAGGGTTTCCTCTATGCCCGCCCACTGCCAGCGGAGCAACTTGGAACCTTGCTGAGTCAGCTCGCTGAACCGAAAAAGATGTACTTGCCCAACAAGGGCTAGAGGCTTTGGCCCTTTAACCAAGGCGATCGTAATGCTGCTTCTCAAGAAACCTCTACCGGCAAATACGGCAGGTAGAGTCGCAGCGGCTTTGCTCAGGCAGCTCTGAGTTGGTTGATATGCTGTAGACGAAAAAGCTCAAGGAGCGGCACATCATTTATCAAAGCCGATGCCAGGTCAGATGGTGGTTCGGCTCTCGAATTTCCGCTGCTGGCCGTAGTGAGCCATTCGCCACCAAGCCAAGATCAGCCCCGTGAAAGCAACTTCAAGCCATCTGGACGCAACTCGCCCTTTGGCGAGACGTGCCGGTACAACGTCTGTCGAGTGACACCGAGTTCCTCACACAGATCGCCAACCACGGTTTCCGTCTGCCCCATCGCCGCCATGGCCAATCGCAGTTTCGCTGCGGTCATCTTGAACGGCCGCCCGCCGTTCCTGCCGCGTGCTCGTGCCGATGCCAATCCTGCCATCGTGCGCTCGGAAATCAACTCCCGCTCGAATTCGGCCAGCGCAGCAAAAATACCGAACACAAGCTTGCCTGCTGCAGTCGTCGTGTCGACCGCAGCACCGTGACCGGTCAGGACTTTCAATCCCACGCTACGCGCAGTCAGGTCATGCACGGTGTTGATCAGATGGCGTAGATCGCGGCCGAGCCGATCGAGCTTCCACACGAGCAGCGTGTCGCCTTCACGGAGCGCCTTCAGACAAGCAGCCAACCCCGGTCGATCATCACGTCGGCCTGAAGCCAGATCCTCGTAGAGATGTGAAGGACTCACCCCAGCTCCGATCAGTGCATCGCGCTGCAGATCGGTGGATTGGGATCCGTCCGCTTTCGACACCCGCATATAGCCGATCAACATCTCTTCACCTGTCACATATACGTTCGATTATGTGACAGTTTGGGTCGAAAGGTTCTGGCCCTCAAAAATTGTCACTTAACCCGTTAATTAATTTAAGACATGCAAAGGATTCATCAGGCTCATAATGTGACAAAAATTCCGGCGGAATCCGCTCGTTGGCAAACAAGGCGCGCAAGTGCTCCAGGGATTACCGTTGCAACTAATGCTGGTTGGCGACGATGGAATGCAGGTCGGCGCGGATCAGTGCAGGTTCATTCGCAGTTAATGCTGGTTTGCAGGACCGGACAGTCGCAGTTAATCCTGGTCGGAAAACGCCTTGATTGCAGGTCGGGGCGTTTTCAAATGCAGGCCGTTACAACTAGCTGCATAAAGCTGACGGTGAGTCGGGAGGTCGTTTCTGTCCGCACTGTTTTCAGCGAAAATGATTCAATCGATCTATCAACTTCTGGCTCATTCTGCTTGTGTCCAGGCATCAAGATTTCCTGGCATGACGCCCCCTGTGCTTCAGGCCCGGGGGGGGGGGCAGCCTTTCTCGTGTCAGCAGGTATGCAGATTGAGAGTTTACGCTGCATCTGGCTGTGGCACTGGTGTATTGGGGTGGATGGAAAATTGACCCTGCCGATTGAAAATTGACCCAGGGCGGATTGCTGATTTTTGCATCAGCAATTGTGGATAAGCTTAGCAGTAGTGTTCCGGTGACAGATGCATCAAGCCCCACCGCATGTAGGCATGCGGTGGGGTATTTCCGGTGCAGATCAAAACGGCTCATCGTCCTCTGTACCATCATCGTCCTTGCGCTTTCGTTCACGTGATTTGATCTTTGTCTGGGCGGCCAGGCCGCTGTGTTACAAGCGATAGGACTCGTTGCCCGTTTCGACGATGTGGCAGTGGTGTGTCAGCCGATCCAGCAACGCAGTGGTCATCTTGGCGTCGCCAAACACACTCGACCATTCCGAGAAGCTGAGGTTGGTCGTGATGACTACGCTGGTGTGCTCGTACAGCTCGTACAGCTCGTACAGCTTGGACAGCAGGTGAAATAACAGTGCGCCACCGCTCTGGTTGAAGGGTAAATACACAAGTGTTGGCGCCGACGCCGAATTGATCCAGTTACCGAGATGCCACTGATCCAGTCTGATTCCTCGCGAACCATTTCCTGTGCTGGATTTCTGCCGATTGGAGTTGGGTCAGTCTTGCGTCGGCACGTAGGTCAATTCGGCGTTGGCGCCTACAGACCTAGGGGCTGGAAGCCGCAGGAGCATCAACCGTTGGTCGCCAAGCCATGCCCAAATCAAGGTATGGGCCAAAGTATGGGCTGGGATTTTTTTCGGACATGTAGATACGACAAAGCCCTGAATAATCAGGGCTTTGTCGTATAAAGATGGCGGAGGCGATGGGATTCGAACTCATGGACCTGTTACAGTCGACGGTTTTCAAGACCGTTGCCTTAAACCACTCGGCCACACCTCCGTTGCGTTGCGGGCGCCATAATACCTGAATGAAACACACTGTCAAACTCTCTGCATGGCTTGTTACAGAGCGTCTGTTATGATCTTTGCGACTGAACGTTTCAAACCAACAGGAGTGTCGCCATGCGCGAACAGGATTACGCAGTTAATAACGGCGTGCAGGCTGAGCAGCTAGAGGTTAGCCGCGTCCTGCGCAACACTTACGGCCTACTGGCTCTGACCCTCGCATTCAGCGGCGTGATGGCTTTCGTTGCGCAGCAGATGCGCGTTGGCTACCCGAACATTTTCGTGGTGCTGATCGGCTTCTACGGGCTGTTCTTCCTCACTAACAAACTCCGCGATTCCGCGTGGGGCCTGGTGTCGGCGTTTGCCTTGACCGGTTTCATGGGTTTCCTGCTCGGCCCGATCCTCAACCGTTACCTGGGCATGCAGGGCGGCGCTGAAGTGGTCAGCTCGGCATTTGCCATGACTGCACTGGTCTTCGGTGGTCTGTCGGCTTACGTGTTGATTACCCGTAAAGACATGAGCTTCCTCGGTGGCTTCATCACCGCTGGTTTCTTCGTCCTGCTGGGCGCAACGCTGGCTAGCTTCTTCTTCCAGATCAGCGGCCTGCAACTGGCGATCAGCGCAGGTTTCGTGCTGTTCTCGTCGGTCTGCATTCTGTTCCAGACCAGCGCCATCATCCATGGCGGCGAGCGTAACTACATCATGGCGACCATCAGCCTGTATGTATCGATCTACAACCTGTTCATCAGCTTGTTGCAGATCTTCGGCATCATGAGCCGCGACGACTGATCGCTGTCGTTAGAAAACGAAAAACCCGCCTCGGCGGGTTTTTTGTTGTCTGCAGGAAAGCTTACGGGATCAATTGATAATAATGCTGCCGTCTGTGTGCTGTTTATAGATGGTGTAAGGCAGCAACAGCGTATCGAGGACGCCGGATGCTGCTGCATCGATCAGCACGCCGGGGTTGGCATTGTTGTAGTCGAAGGTGTCGACACCGTCTTTCACTTCCGCGTGCATCAGGCAGAAGTCGTAGGTCACGCCGCTGTAGATTCGGGGCACGGCGCCGCAGTAGGTTTTTTCGTCCTTGAGGCTCTTGGCCGCGGCTTGATCGCTGCGCACGACCGTTTGCACCGTCCCGCAACCACTGAGCAGCACCGCTGCAATCAACATGACCTGAGTTTTCATTACCGCCAATCCTTCGCCGGAAAAAACTCAATCTACGCCGAACCTGTTGGAAAAGCACTCACGCCATCGGCGGTAGACGGCGCTTGACCGGGGTCTTCTTGACGATCGCGGTGTTGGTTTCCGCCAGCGTATTGAGGCGGTCGAGGAGGGTGTCCAGTTGTTCCATCGAGCGCACATGCAGGCGGGCGATAAAGCAGTCTTCGCCAGTTACCTTGTCGCACTCGGTGAATTCGGGGATCGACATGATCTGCCGCTCGACTTCCTGCAACTGCCCCGGCAACGGCCGCACGCGAACGATGGCTTGCAACTGATAGCCGAAGCATTTCGGATCGATTTCGACGGTGTAGCCCTTGAGTACGCCGCGTTCCTCCAGACGCTTCAACCGCTCGGCCACGCTGGGGGACGACAATCCGCTGATCTGCGCCAATGCCTTGAGCGAGCGGCGCGAGTCTTCCATCAATGCGCTAATCAGAATCTGGTCGATATCGTCTGTCATGTAGCTCCTCCCGGATTAGGCGATTTCAGATAATCACCCGCGATAAAAAAGGCAGATTCGCAGTTTAGCCTGTCTTTTGCTCTGGAGAGAGCCCCTGTCCACTCGGCATACTTTTGTCACAAAGACAGGAGATAAACGATGGACACAACAACCCGCCGCGGCTCATTTGAAATGACCGCCGCCATGCTGATATCCGGAACCATCGGCTGGTTCGTGTTGGTCTCCGGGCAACCGGTGCTGGACGTGGTGTTCTGGCGCTGCGTGTTCGGCGCTGGCACCTTGTTGCTGATTTGCGCTGCGTTCGGCTTTCTGCGCCCGGGCATCCTCACTCGCACCACATTCTTGCTGGCGGTGCTCAGCGGTGTGGCGATTGTTGGCAACTGGCTGCTGTTGTTCGCCTCATATTCGAAAGCCTCAATTGCCATCGGCACGGCGGTGTACAACGTGCAGCCGTTCATGTTGGTGGGGTTGGCGGCGCTGTTTCTCGGCGAAAAAATCACCCTGCAGAAACTGTTCTGGCTGGCGATTTCATTTATGGGGATGCTGGCGATTGTCAGCGCCCACGGTACGCAAGGCGAGAGCGGAAACGATTACCTGATGGGCATTGCCCTGGCGCTGGGCGCGGCGTTTCTCTATGCGATCGCCGCACTGATCATCAAGCGTTTGACCGGCACACCGCCGCATCTGATCGCGCTGATCCAGGTCTGCACCGGCGTACTACTGCTCGCACCATTCGCGCATTTCTCCGCGCTGCCGCAAGCGCCGAGTGCGTGGGCCAGCCTGATCACGCTGGGCATCGTCCATACCGGTCTGATGTACGTGCTGCTGTACGGCGCGATCCAGAAACTGCCGACCGCACTGACCGGTGCGCTGTCGTTCATCTATCCGATTGCAGCGATTTTCGTCGATTGGTTCGCCTTCGGTCATCGACTGCAACCGCTGCAATGGCTGGGCGTGGCGGCGATTCTGCTGGCGGCAGCGGGCATGCAACAGGGCTGGGGTTTCAAGTCCAGAGGCGGTGTCGCTGCACGCCCTTAAATGGCTTTGATTAAATCTTTGAACGCGCCTTTCAACAGATGATTGCCGGCATCGACCAGATGATTGTCATCAAAGTACAGCGGCTCGCCATTCAGCGAGCCCATGCAATTGCCGTCGGGGCATAGCGATGGCGTTGGGTCGATCACCGTCGCGTTGCACTGTTTGGCAGCGGCTTCGATGGTGAAATTGGCGATCCTGTTGCGTTTTTGATAGTCGACCAAAGGCACCGAGATATTGGCGGTCTGCTGGAAAATCCGCTGATTGAGGTTCAGGCCTTTATATACGCTGAAGGGCATTTCCGGGATCGGTCGGACGATATACACCGGATGGTTTTGCGCGATCTCACACACGGTTTTGCTGTACTCGGCCGCGTATTCGTCGATGAAGGCCGATTCACCTTTGGGGCTGTCAGGGAAGTGAATGCGATAGCTATTGCCCCGCCCAGGATCGGAGTACAGCGCGGCCCGACTGAACAGCACCACTGGAATGCCTTTGTACGAATCCTTCAAGATCTGCAGCTTTTCATGGTTGAAGGTTTGGCATTTGGCTTGCAGATCCTTGTCGTGCATTTCGAAGTTCTGCAATTGAGGACAGCCACCGCGTGACCACGATAGGGCGGCGTGCGGATTGTTCATCTGCACCGCAGCGGCGGTCGATTCGGCATGACTGTCGCCGAACAAAATCACTGAAACGTCCCCGGTGCCCAGCTTGCAGTCCGCCGCGTCGTAGGCGTTGGGGTAGCACGCTTTTGGGTAGAGTTTGCTGGCGTATTGCGGTTGTCCGAGGTCGACGAATGCAAACCGCGCAGCGGGATACTTCTTCACTAGCGACGAGGTCACCGACGCCACGGCAATGACCGCCACCGTCAGCGCGGCAAACTTGAACAGCGTGCGCGGCGCCGTGGTGATCTTGCGGGTTTTCGATTCCACGTATCGGAAGGACAGCGCACCGAGCACGAACGACAGAACAATGCCGCCCAGCACATGCGGCCAACGGCTGAGCAAACCGCACAGATACAGCAACACCACCAGCGGCCAGTGCCAGAGGTAAACGGAGTAGGAAATGCTTCCGGTAAATTGCAGTGCCTTTGTGCGGCTGAACAGCGAATGCGTATTGCCGTAAATCACCAGCATCGTCCCCAGCACCGGCAGCAGCGCCAGATAACCTGGCCAGAGATCGTTTTCGGAAAAGCCCAGAACGCTGATCAAAATCGCGATCAAACCGAGGCCTTCGCTGAGCAGGCCGTTACGCTTGCTGAGCCGCAGCGGAAACAGAAAGACCAGTCCGCCGGCAATCATTTCCCACGCGCGGGTGGGCAGCATGTAGAAGGCAAAGGTCGGATTTTTCTCGGTCACCACTACCGATGCGGCGAAGGAGATCACCGCCAGTGCGAGCAGCGCATAGCGGGTCTTTTGCGAACCGAAGAATTTGTACAGCCCCATGACCAGCATGGGGTAGAGCATGTAGAACTGCCATTCGACTGAGAGCGACCACGTGTGCAGCAGCCAGTTCTCGTGCAGCGGTGCGTCGAAGTAATTGCCGTCTTTGGCGAACAGGAAATTTGAGCTGAACAGCAGGCTGCTTTTGATCGTGCGGATAGATTCGCGGAAGTCATCGAGCGGCAAATACACGTAGCCGAAGATCAGTAGCGCCACGCACAGCGTCGCCAGCGCCGGAATGATCCGCCGGGCTCTGGAGGCGTAGAAGCCGAGCAGGGAAAACTTTTGTTGTTGCAGGCCGCTGAAGATGATCCCGGTCATGAGGAAACCGGAGATCACGAAAAACACGTCGACCCCGGCAAAGCCGCCATCGAAACCGAGGACGTTGAAGTGAAAGAGCACCACCGACAAAACGGCGAGTGCCCTCAAAGCATTGATGTTTTCCCTGAACTGCATGTGCGCATCCATTCACGTACTTTGCGATGGCGCATTGTAGTGATCATGTCTGCGTTGTTACATGGGAAAATTCGCCGCGCTTCAGATGTTCCAGCGCGCCGCGGTTTTCGCTAGCCGCTGACGCATGTCGCCGATGTTCGCAGCAAGCTGTCGGGTCAATAAGCGATAACCGTCCAGCGCACTGTAAACCGGTGCGTCCAGGCCGGCGTCCGGCAACTCCACAGGTCGATCGAGACGTTGGCTTGCGCCGGTTTTCAACGCCCGTGCCATGCCGATCAATTGCACCCGAATCTGCCGGTGTTCAGCCTTCAGCGCTGATTGCAGATGCGCCATGGCCTCGGGGTCGTTAGCGTCCGGGCGGGTGTTGCCGAGGATTTCCAGGGTGCTGATGCACATGCGCAGGTTGCGCTGGATCGCATCCAGTTCGGTCATGGAAATCTTCACTTCCTTGGACACCGACGGCATCAGCGAGCGCAGTTGCACCATCACCGCGCCCAAACGGCCCATCAGTTTCAAATGCTCGTCTGCGCTGACCGGTTGGCCGCTGATGATCCGTCCATACACCGTGGCGCAATCGCGCAACGCATCAGCGAGGTTGTAGCGCCACGAGTACACGGCGTACAGCGGCAGCGCGAAGGAAAAGGCCAGGGCGAGGGCGATGCCGATCAGAATATCGACGCCGCGCCACAAGCCGTCGGTGATCGGGTTGTCACCATGCCCGGCGACGATAAACACAGTGATCGCCGAGAGCAGAGCGGTGTAACCCCCCCTTGCCGATGGCATGATACGAGAAGAATCCGCAGACCACCGCCATCGAAAAGTAAGTCAGCCACGGCATGCCGAGCCACGCCTGTTGCGCCACGAGAACCAAGCCTACGGCGGCGCCGATCAACGTGCCGGTGGCGCGCTCGGCGGCTTTTTTGCCGATGTTGCCGTGGTGTTGCAAGCCGCCAATCACCACCAGCATGGTCACCGAGGCCCATTCGCCGTGGGGCAGATTGATGCCGGTGGTCAGCAGAATCGTCGCCAGCAACCCGAGGGCCACCCGCACGGCGTGGATCAGTCGGGCGTGGCGGTAGCGCCGGTACGGATCGAGCAACGGTCGCAGGATTCGGCGCAATAGCGGTGGCAGTCGATGGGTGCTGTGAGTACTCAGTGCGAACCTCTCGTCAGTGTTTTTCAGATCAATGGAAAGGGAAAATGTAATTCATCCAGGCCGCCATGCGCAGGAGAATTTTGCGCATCGCGCCGATGTGATGAAAGTGCTGACTGTACAGCGCCGCCTGACCGTAAGCGCCGCCGGGCATCTGTTTGGCGTACTGGGCGTAGTCCGGATCGGTGATTTCAATGATCACTGGCACTCGCCCGGCCGGCGGTGAACCGGTGTAGCCGATCAACGTGCCGGACGGTTGAATCTGTCCTTCGGCAATCACGCCGATGACGCTTTTCACCCGACCTTCGAAGACCTTGCCGGGAATGCCGTCGAAGGCGACTTCTGCCTCGTCGCCGACGGTCAGACGCAGCAGGCTGTTCTGACGCATCCACGCAGCAAAATACTGGCCTTCTTCGGGGATAAATACCATGGACGGGCGCAGCGGCAACTTGCTCGCCATCATCCCCGGACGCAACGAAACGTGGGTGACGAAACCTTTGCTCGGCGCGCGAACGGTGGTGTTGTCCAGCTCGAACTGGGCGTTGTCGAGTTGCGCCTGCAGGTCATCGGTGCGTGAGATGGCGGCATCCAGTTCGCGCTGAGTGCCGAAGTTACGGCGGATCAATTCGGTGATGCGATAACGATCGCCCTTGGCCGCGACCAGTTGCGCCTTGAGCGATTTCACCCGGTTTTCAAACGGCGTCGGATCGATGCGAAACAGCACATCGCCTTTTTCCAACGGCTCGTTACCGTGCACCGGCACCTCGATCACCTGGCCGCTGACGATGGGAATCACTGGCACAGAAACGAAGTAGGAACGCGCCACCTCGGAGTAGGGGTGGTTGTAGTTCATGGTGAAAATCAGCGCACCGATGATCAGGATTCCGCCCAGAACGGCGGTGGGCACCGTCCATTTATTGAGCGGGATGCGGAAGATTTTGAACAGCGCGACACAGAATGCGGCGTACGTGAGGATGAGCAGCAGATCCATGCTCAGTTCCCCTCTTTATCAGAGCGCGGTGACTGCGACTCAAGTCGCTCAATGCGACCTTGCAGCTCTATGACTTGCTGTTCCAGCCGCAGCACATGGTTCTGCACCGGTTTGCCGTCACCGAAACCCCAACCGCGATCCTCGCGATACGCCATCGCCCAGATCCACAGAAACGGCCACAGCGCATGCAGGGTGAACAGGCTGACCCAGCCCGTGGCATGGATCGCATCCTGATGCGGGTGATTACGGTGAACGGCAATTTCGTACGGAATGTCATGCAGAACGATGATCCCGTAGAACAGCACGAGACCGACAAACACCAACAGACCCAACGCGACGTAATCAAGCATGTGCAGCTCCCGGCATCCAGTGCAGCGCTGGAATCAGTGTAGACACTGAAATGCCGGGGGCTTTGTGGATTTAGACGAGAAGCTGATGACTTCCCAATCCGCTTAGAAGATGTAGTCCGTGGTCAGGAAACTAGAATCGCGGCCACGAATGATTTCGCTGATCAGATCCTTGTTGCTGTCCTGGAACTTGGTCGCCACCAGTGTGCGGATCGAGAACACCCGCAGTGCGTCGTGCACCGATAACGTCCCTTCAGCGGAGTTTTTGCGCCCGTTGAACGGATAAGTGTCCGGGCCACGCTGACATTGCGCGTTGAGGTTGATCCGCCCGACCTGATTGGCAAAGGTGTCGACCAGTCGGCCGACCGCCACCGGGTTGGTGCCGAAGATGCTCAGCTGCTGGCCGAAATCCGACTCCAGCACGTAATCGATCACCGTATCGAGGTGACGGTACGGCACGATCGGCACCACCGGGCCGAACTGCTCTTCCTGATAAACGCGCATCTGCGGGTTCACCGGGTACAGCACCGCCGGGTAGAAGAACGATTCACGGGATTCGCCGCCATTGGGGTTGACCACTTGCGCGCCTTTGCTCTGCGCGTCGGCCACCAGACCGTGCAGATAATCGACTTTGCCAGCCTCCGGCAACGGCGTCAGCGACACACCGCTGTCCCACGGCATGCCCGGTTTCAGCGTGGCCAGTTTGGCGTTGAATTTTTCGATAAAGCTGTCGACCACGTCTTCATGGACGAAGAGGATTTTCAGTGCGGTGCAGCGCTGGCCGTTGAACGACAGCGAACCTGTGACGGCTTCGCTGACGGCATTGTCCAGATCGACCTCCGGCAAGACGATGCCCGGGTTTTTTGCGTCCAGACCCAGTGCGGCGCGCAGACGGTGTGGTTTCGGGTGCAGTTTTTTCAGGTCGCTGGCGGCTTTGTTGGTGCCGATGAAGGCGAAAATATCGATCTTGCCGCTGGCCATCAGCGCGCTGACCGTTTCGCGGCCGCTGCCGTAGATCACGTTGATCACGCCGGTCGGGAAGCTGTCGCGGAAGGCTTCAAGCAGAGGGCGGATCAGCAGGACGCCGAGCTTGGCCGGTTTGAACACCACGGTGTTGCCCATGATCAGCGCCGGGATCAGTGTGGTGAAGGTCTCGTTCAGCGGATAGTTGTAAGGGCCCATGCACAGCGCGACGCCGAGTGGTACGCGGCGGATCTGGCCGAGGGTGTCCTGTTCCAGCTCGAAACGACTGGAGCGGCGGTCGAGTTCCTTGAGCGCGTTGATGGTGTCGACGATGTAATCGCAGGTGCGGTCGAACTCTTTTTCCGAGTCCTTGAGGTTCTTGCCGATTTCCCACATCAGCAGCTTCACCACGGCGTCGCGCTGTTGGCGCATGCGGCCGAGGAAGGCTTCGACATGCTGAATGCGTTCGGCCACGCGCATGGTCGGCCACAGGCCCTGGCCACGGTCGTAGGCACGCACGGCGGCGTCGAGGGCGGTGAGGGCGGTGTCGGCATCAAGCAACGGCGTGCTGCCGAGGATGACTTGCTCGTCGCCATTGTCACCGTGCAGATACACCGGGCTGCGCACCGTGGCGAGCGGGCCGTCCCAGCGGCGCAACTGGCCGTCGACCAGATATTCACGTTGCTCGACCTGACCGTCGAGGCGATATTTTTCCGGGATGTCGCTGACAGAAGGGAACAGATTGCCAAGGATGTTTGCTGTGCTCATGTCGCTACCCCGCGTACGAATTTGAAAGTCTGTAACGGTTATACGCCTGAATGCCGCGAAATTTAAACCCGCAAATGTCACCCGAATGTCACCCAAACCCACAGAACAAAAGGGGTGGCCACACAGCCCCCCTGTAGGAGCTGCCGAAGGCTGCGATCTTTTGATCTGATCGTTTCCATGCTCTGCATGGGAATGCCTCAAGGGACGCTTTGCGTTCCAATCGGACGCAGAGCGTCCTGGGCTGCATTCCCACGCAGAGCGTGGGAACGATAATCAGACCGCAGAACAGAAGGGGTGACCCCATAGCCCCCCTGTAGGAGCTGCCGAAGGCTGCGATCTTTTGATCTGATCGTTCCCATGCTCTGCGTGGGAATGCCTCAAGGGACGCTCCGCGTTCCAATCGGACGCAGAGCGTCCGGGGCTGCATTCCCACGCAGAGCGTGGGAACGATCATCAGACCGCAGAACAGAAGGGGTGGCCACAAAGTATCCCTGTAGGAGCTGCCGAAGGCTGCGATCTTTTGATCTGATCGTTTTCATGCAGAGCGTGGGAACGATCATCAACAGGGGGATATGTCGGATTCGGCTGGCCCCGTTTGCCCCCCTCACTGTCCCGCAATGCCCTCAACCCGCTGGCGCGCCTGCCTTAAGGTGTGATCACAACAATAAGCGATGCCACCCTTGAGGATCGTCATGCGGGCAATTCCCATCACATTACTGCTGACTTTATCCGTTGCGCTGTTTGGCTGCGGCGAAGCCCCGAAACCCCCGGCCAGTTCAAGCACCAGCAACGCCATGCCCAAAGACCCGGCACTGGCGCAGATCTATGCCAACAGTTGCCAGCTCTGCCACGCCAATCCCGCCGCCAACGCGCCACTCACCGGCGACCGCAAAGCCTGGGAACCGCGCATCCAGCAAGGCGCCGACACGCTGCTCGACCACGCCATCAACGGCTACAACGGCATGCCGCCGATGGGTCAGTGCGTCGAGTGCAGCGAAGAACAATTTCTGCAATTGATCGGCTTCATGGCCGACCAGTCGCTCCCACAATAAGGTGCCCGGCATGACGATGGATCTGACACGGCGCCAGTTATTGCAACGGGCTAGCATCATCGGCGCGTTCAGCGCGTTGGCGAGCAATCCGGCTCTGGGCCAATTGATGCGCGCGCCACGGCTGATTCCGTGGCGCAACTGGTCGGGCGGGCAGAGTTGCCTGCCGGCGGCGCGCCTTGCGCCGAAGAATCTCGACGAACTGACAAGTGTGATCAAACAGGCCCAAGGCAAGATCCGCCCGGTCGGCTCGGCGCATTCCTTCAGCGCTCTGGTGCCCACCGACGGCACGCTGCTGTCGCTGAGCTACTTCAACGGCCTGCTCGATCACGATGCAAAAACCTTACAGGCGGAATTCGCCGCCGGCACACCAATGTCGCGCATGGGCGTACCGTTGAAAGACATCGGCCAGGCCCTGCAAAACATGGCCGACATCGATTACCAGACCCTCGCCGGCGCGATCTCTACCTCGACCCACGGCACCGGCAAAAACTTTCAGTCCTACTCGGCCCACGTTTGCGGCATGCAACTGGTGACCGCCAGTGGCGAGGTGCTCGATTGCGACAGTCAGCGTCATCCCGAGGTGTTCAACGCGGCGCGGGTCTCCCTCGGCGCCCTCGGCGTGGCGACCAAAATTCGTCTGCAAAACCGTCCGGCTTATCGTCTGCGCGAACGCCAATGGATCGCCAAGACCGAAGAGCTGCTGGAAGACATCGACAAGAACACCAGCGAAAACCAGCACTGGGAAATGCTCGTCGTCACCCACTCCGACTACGCCTTGTCCATCGCCCTCAACGAAACCGACGAGCCGGCCACGCCGCCCATCCCGCCGGAAGAAGAGGGCGGCAACGAGTTCGTCACTCTGATCGAAAAGATCGACAAATATGGCAGCGACTTCCCCGACCTGCGCCGCACCATGCTCAACAGCCTGCGCCATTTGGCGAGTTTCGATGATCGCATCGGCGACTCGTTCGACGTCTACGCCAACGTGCGCACCGTGCGCTTCAACGAGATGGAATATTCGGTGCCCGCCGAACACGGCCCGGCCTGTCTGCGCGAGATTCTCAAGCTGATTCAGGACAAGGATCTGCGCACCTGGTTTCCCATCGAGTACCGTTACGTCAAAGCCGACGACATTCCGCTGAGCATGTTCGAGGGCCGCGACAGCTGTTCGATCTCGGTGCACCAGCATTACCAGATGGATCATCACAACTTTTTTGCGGCGGTCGAGCCGATTTTCTGGAAGTACAACGGCCGCCCGCACTGGGGCAAATTGCACACGCTCAACGCGAAAAACCTGCAACCGCTGTACCCGCGCTGGCGCGAGTTTGTCGACGTGCGCCAAGCGCTGGATCCGAGCGGGCGATTCTTGAACGCGCATTTGTCATCGATTCTGGGGGTGAGCTGATGGCGGTTAATCGACGTAACTTCCTGCTCGGTACATTGGGTGTTGGCGCCTTGTTGGTCGGGGTTGGCGCGTGGTTGCGGCCGGGCGATCGTGGCGGGCCGTACAGCGATTATTTTCGTGCGCTCAATCGCGAGTTGAAAGATAAAGGCCCGATGCGGCCGGTGCTGCTGATCGATCTGGATCGACTCGATCACAACATCGACGTGGTCATGCAGTCGGTGAAGCGCGGCGGCAAACATTTGCGGCTGGTCGAGAAATCGCTGCCATCGCCGGGGCTGCTGAGCTACATCGCGCAACGCGCGGGGACACAGCGTTTGATGTCGTTTCATCAGCCGTTTCTCAATCACGATGCGGTGACGTTTCCGCAGTCGGATATTTTGCTCGGCAAGCCATTGCCGGTACGTTCAGCGGAGCTGTTTTACCAAACTCATAAGGGCACGTTCGATCCGTCGAAGCAGTTGCAATGGCTGCTCGACGGCCCCGAACGATTGCAGCAATACCTGCAACTCGCGCAGGGCTTGGGCACGCGGATGCGCATCAACATCGAGCTGGATGTCGGCCTGCATCGTGGCGGGGTCAGTGATGTGAATGTGCTGGGGCAAATGCTCACGCTGATCAGCGCCAACCCGCAGCATCTGCAGTTTGCCGGGTTCATGGGCTACGACCCGTTCGTGGGCATGGGCGTGCCGGGGATACTCGGTTCGCCCGAGGAATTGTTCGCCAAGGTCATGGTGATTTATCAGCGCTGCGTTGATTTCACTCGACAGCAGTTTCCCGGTTTGTGGCACGACGGACTGTGCCTGAACACCGCCGGCAGCCCGAGTTATCGCATGCATGAACATGAGAAGCTGAGCACGGAAGTGTCGGTGGGCACGGCGATGCTCAAGCCGACGCATTACGATTTGCCGTCGCTGACCGAGCATGTACCTGCGACCTATATCGCCACGCCGGTGTTAAAAAGCACCGGCGCGGTGAACATCCCGGCGCTGGACGACAAGTCGCGGCTGTATTCTTGGTGGGACGCGAATCAGCGCGAGACCTTTTTCATCTACGGCGGCAACTGGATGGCCGAATTCGAATCGCCGCAGGGTTTGCAGAGCAACACGGTATACGGGCGCAGCTCGAATCAGGAAATGGTCAACGGCTCCAGCGCTGTCGGCCTGAATATCGAAGATCAAGTGTTCCTGCGCCCGACCCAGACTGAAGCCGTGCTGCTGCAATTCGGCGATTTACTCGCGGTGCGCGGCGGCAAAATCGTCGACACCTGGCCGGTCTATTCCTGAAGCAAAAGATCGCAGCCTTCGGCAGCTCCTACATTGGGCGGTATTCCCCTGTAGGAGCTGCCGAAGGCTGCGATCTTTTGATTTTGATTCTCCATGCCAACCCGGCAGAACGGTCTACGCTTGAAAACGCTATGACCGAATCAGCCCAAGCATGGCGTCTCAATCTGAAGAACAAGGAAGATCCAATGACTCAATTGATCACCCAGGTGTCCCCGCAATCCTTGACCGACGTGCTGCAAGCCGCCGGTTATCGCGTCAACCAGACCGAACAGAACGGCATCGTCCAGCTACTCAGCGCCAGCCAGGGCATAGGCTACGCCGTGCGTTTCGGCAATCCGGCAGCGGAGCAGGGCAGCTACGTCGACTTCACCTTCAGTTGCGCATTGCGCGTGCAAGGTGAGCTGCCGGCCGGCGTCGCGGAACGCTGGAACGCCACTCGACGTTTTGCGCGGTTGTCGTTGCAGGGCGAATTTCTGGTGATGGAAATGGACGTGGTGGTCGGCGCCGGGGTCAGCAACGATCACCTCCGCGGCAACCTCGAATTGTGGGATCGCCTGTTGCAGGAGTTCATCGTCTATCTGCGCGATTTCAGCCAGACCGCGCAAGCCACCCCGGCAACCGTCGCCGTCGCCGAGCAAGAAGAAGTCGCCCTGACCTAACACAATCCCCCTGTAGGAGCTGCCGAAGGCTGCGATCTTTTGATCCTGGTTTTTAAGATCAAGATCAAAAGATCGGAGCCTTCGGCAGCTCCTACACGGTGTTTGTTTGTGGCGGATGAGGGCGTTGTCGGCTTAGAGTGGTCGGCCACACACGGATCACGGACGGATCTGCCATGCACGACGATAACCCCACTATTCACATCGAACGCTTCAGCGAAGCCCACATTGAGGGCATCACTGCGCTCTACAACGACCCGGCCGTGGCGCGGCAGGTGTTGCAGATGCCGTTTCAATCCACCGAAGTCTGGCGTCAGCGGTTGCAGGCGGAAAACGATCGGGCGGTGAAACTGGTGGCGCTGCATGAAGGTGTAGTGATCGGCAATCTCGGGCTGGAAGCGTTTTCACGGATTCGCCGGGCGCATGCTGGCAGTTTCGGCATGGCCGTTGCGGTGGCGTGGCAGGGCAAAGGTGTTGGGTCGAAACTATTGACGGCGGCTCTGGACGTCGCCGATAACTGGATGAACCTGCACCGCGTCGAGCTTTCGGTGTATGCCGATAACGAAGCGGCGATCAGCCTCTACCGCAAGTTCGGGTTCGAGGATGAAGGGCTGTTCCGCGATTACGCGGTGCGTGACGGGCAATGGGTCGACACCCTGAGCATGGCCCGTCTGCGACGCCACTAAAACCTGACTCAGTCGCCCAGTGCGAACGCCACCGCCGACTGTGCATGCAGTTCGGTGGTGTCGAGCAGGGGCAGGGCGCTGTGTTCGGGTTTGATCAACATGCCGATTTCGGTGCAGCCGAGGATGATTGCCTGAGCGCCGCGTGCGGTCAGGGATTCAATGACTTTTTGGTAGGTCTGCCGCGAGGCTTCGCTGATCACGCCGACACACAGTTCGTCGTAGATGATCCGGTGCACGTCCTTGCGCTCGGCTTCGTCCGGCACCAGAACCTTCAAACCCTGAGCGATCAGGCGCTGCTTGAGGAAATCCTGTTCCATGGTGAACGCTGTGCCGAGCAGGCCAACGGTACGTGCGTCGATTGCGATCGCAGCCTGGGCTGCCGGTTCGGCGATGTGCAAAAACGGAATGGTGATCGCTGCCTGAATCTGCTCGGCGACCTTGTGCATGGTGTTGGTACACAGCACCACGCAATCAGCGCCGCCGGCTTCGAGCCTGCGTGCAGCGTCCACCAGAATCGCCGCCGCATCGTCCCAGCGCCCGGCGTGCTGGGCTTGTTCGACCGGGCCAAAGTCGACGCTGTACATCAATATTTGCGCCGAACGCAGTGGCCCGAGCCGGTCGCGAACCTGTTGGTTGATGAGTCGATAATATTCGGCGCTGGACTCCCAGCTCATACCGCCGATCAGGCCGATGGTGCGCATTGAAATTCCTCGATCAATGATCTGTGTTTTCCCCGAGTGTCCTTTTCTTCAAGGCCTGATGCCAGCAGCAATTGACTGTACTGCTGATCTTTCACGCAAGTGTCACGGTGTGTTGCAAAACCGCAGGCGATTTACCGTACACCGGGGCTTCGATCTGCCACTATCGAACATCGCAGGATCCTTTCCGAGGCACACAGCAATGAGCGACGTACAGCAACTGGGCGAGATGCTTCGTCATTACGCCGAAAGCGAAGCGCACAAAAAGCAACTGTTCGAAACGCAGTCGCAGGTCTGGGCGAGCCGGATCGAAGGGCTGTTCGGCGATATTCAGCGATGGCTGGAGCCGGTGCAGGCGCCGAATCTGCTGGAAGTCAGCCGTGAGGCGTACGTTGCGTTCGGCCCGAGTACGCCGGTTGAGACCTCGACGTTCAAGACCGAGAAGCTGAGCATCGTGATTGCCGGCAAACCGGTGGAGTTTGTGCCCGATGTGATGGGCAGCGCCGGGCAGATTTCGCTGGCGGTGATGGGGCTGACAGCGGCGCGTTACGGCAGTATTTCGTTGGTGGGGCTGCCGGGCGGCGAGTGGCAGTGGCGCAAGACCAATGGTTTGAAGGATCCGGACACGTTTGTGTTCGATGCGAATTTTTTGGCGTTGCAATTGCAGAGCCTTATCCCCCGCGAACGCGGCTAAGATCAAGGGCATACCCCCTCACCCCAGCCCTCTCCCCCAAGGGGGCGAGGGGAAAGGGAGCCGATCTTTGTTGTGTTCAATTGCAAGTTCGACTCAGGACTTTCAGGTCGATGTACCTCGAACATCCAACCCGGTCAGTCCCCTCTCCTTTCGGGAGAGGGCTAGGGTGAGGGCAACCCCAGACCCACCTCAAATCTCCAGATTACCCCAACCCGATTTCACCACCTCCGGCGCCACCGCTTTCACGCTTTTCCCGGTAGCCAACTCAACCCGCCGCGCCACCTCCGGATCATCAGCAAACGGCACCATACTCGCCTCATCCAGACTCTCCGCCGTCTCCCGCCGCAAGCAGTACTCCACCGCCAGCCACAAAAACACCACGCCCAGCCCATCAAAAAACACCTCGATCATGACGGCCTCCCAGGCTCAGGCAATCTGCGCTTCACGCTGAGCCAGCGCCACATCAGCCACGCGCACCGTACGCCAGACGTTGTAAGCCATCAGCAACATCCCGCTAAGAAAAAACACCCCGCCGGCAAAACGCACGATGAACCCAGGGTGACTGGCCTGCAGCGCTTCGACAAACGAGTACGTCAGCGTGCCGTCCTCGTTGATCGCCCGCCACATCAGGCCCTGAGTGATGCCGTTGACCCACATCGAGGCGATGTACAACACCGTGCCAATCGTCGCCAGCCAGAAGTGCAGGTTGATCAGCGGCGTGCTGTACATCTGCTCGCGGCCGAAGACTTTCGGCACCATGTGATACGTCGCGCCGAAGGTGATCATCGCCACCCAGCCCAACGCCCCGGCGTGAACGTGGCCGATGGTCCAGTCGGTGTAGTGGGAGAGGGCGTTGACGGTTTTGATCGCCATCATCGGCCCTTCAAACGTCGACATGCCGTAGAACGCCAGCGACAGCACGAGGAAGCGCAGAATCGGGTCGGTGCGCAATTTATGCCAGGCGCCGGAGAGCGTCATCATGCCGTTGATCATCCCGCCCCAGCTCGGCGCGAGCAGGATCAGCGACATGGCCATGCCCAATGACTGCGCCCAGTCCGGCAGCGCCGTGTAGTGCAAGTGGTGCGGGCCGGCCCAGATGTACAAGGTGATCAACGCCCAGAAGTGCACGATCGACAACCGATACGAATACACCGGCCGATTGACCTGTTTCGGCACGAAGTAATACATCATCCCGAGGAAACCGGTGGTGAGGAAAAAACCCACCGCGTTGTGCCCGTACCACCACTGCACCATCGCGTCGGTGGCCCCGGAATACACCGGATACGACTTGAACCAGTCGACCGGAATCGACAGGTGATTGACCACGTGCAGCATCGCAATCACCAAAATGAACGCGCCGAAAAACCAGTTGCCGACGTAAATGTGTTTGGTTTTGCGCTGCACCACGGTGGTGAAGAACACCACGGCGTAGGCGACCCAGACCACGGCCATCCACACCGCGCCGGAAAATTCTATTTCGGCGTATTCCTTGGTGGTGGTGTAGCCCAGCGGCAGGGTAATCAGCATGATCACGATCACCGATTGCCAGCCCCAGAAAGTGAACGCTGCGAGGGTGTCCGAGTACAGCCGCACCTGGCAGGTGCGCTGTACTGCGTAGTAACTGGCGGCGAATTGCGCGCTGCCGGCGAAGCCGAAAATCACCAGGCTGGTGTGCAACGGTCGCAAGCGGCCGAAGGTGGTCCACGGCAAGTCCAGATTCATGTCCGGCCATACCAATTGAGAGGCGATCCATACCCCCATCGCCATCCCCACGACACCCCAGAAAATGGTCGCAATGACGAATTGGCGGACGACCTTGTAGTTATAAGCCTGTCCGATTATTGCTGTGCTCATGGTCAGTTCATCCACGGTTGCAAATTCTTGCCAGGCCACCCGGTCTGACATGGGCTGCACTGTAGGAACACCGTGGAAAACAAAACAGGCTCAGGAATTGTTGATTTGTGCGGATCAGATTTTGGCTTTGCCTGCGGCTATCTGACGCGGTCTGATATGGTTTTTGTGGTTTTTTCCGAATCTGTAACGTGTGGATGTTCTGTAGGAGCCGAGCTTGCTCGCGAAAGCGGTATACCAGTCAAACTGATAGTGCCTGACACGCCGCCTTCGCGAGCAAGCTCAGCTCCTACAAGGGATCTCCGGCGCCCATTCCAATATTTTTGGATGTGGGGGAAACCCTTACAAGCCTCCGCCATCGGGGATTTTCCCTTGGGTCGATGCTGGCCATTTGTTAAAGTCCCGCCCGCCAGCGGGATTCGGCTGGACGATGGAATCGATGAAGGGAGTCGGGTTTGTGAGTGTGGGCAAAAAGATTTTGGGCCTCACGGCGATGCTGTTGATGCTGACGCTGTGGGCCAGTTACTTCTATGTGTTCAAGGAAAACCGCAACGGCCAGCTCGGCGGTGTTGGCGAAAGTACCGCGTGGTGCGGCACGCCACCGTCCACGCAAGCGGCGTTGCTGGGCAAGGATCAACTGACCTTGCGCGTCACCAACAACCTGCGCGGCGAGTTCATGGTCGGCGGCTCATTGGTGGTGTCCGAGCGCACGTTCAATCGCTACGACCTCGGTCGCAATGAACTGCGCCTGAGAATGGAACCGTTACAGTGGACCTTCGGCGCGACGCCGATCTTCCTTGAACAAGTCAAGGTTCAGCCGCTCAGTCGCAACCTCGCCTCATCCAACAAAAGCGCCTACGCCGAATTGGAACCACGCCCTATCGGCGTTCAGGGCCAGGTCGCCGCGTTCCCGTTCGACACCTATCGCTACGGCTACAAACCGGTGCTCTATTACCTCAAGGGCAGCGAGCGCATCGACCTGCGTTTCAGGAACATCACCACGCTGATGGAAATGTCCAACACCTTCACGCCAATCCAGAAGTACAACCGCGTCGACTACATCAACGAA
This sequence comes from Pseudomonas sp. PS01303, assembly GCF_029959385.1. NCBI lineage: Bacteria > Pseudomonadati > Pseudomonadota > Gammaproteobacteria > Pseudomonadales > Pseudomonadaceae > Pseudomonas > Pseudomonas sp. PS01303. The sequence goes on along the minus strand of NZ_JASCPK010000022.1, from coordinate 472 downwards.
AAAAACTCGCTGAACCGCGACGAGGACTACAAGGCTTACGGGGCGCACGAATGTGCCTTTAGCGTTGAGCGTAAAGACTCGTTCAAAGTCGTGGTGTTGTTGATGTTGCTGGTGCTGTGCCTGCCGCTGATGCTGGTGTTTTATCGCGACGAACCGGGGATCGATTTTCTGGCCACGCTGGTGGGGATTGCTGTGGTGCGAGTGATGCTGGTCGGGCCGGTGCAGGACTTTCAGTTGTACAACATCGACTTTGTGTTTGGCGCGGCGATTTTGTTAGTGGGCACGGTGTCGCTGATCAAGGCGATGCGGGCGAGTAGTCGGCGGGAGATGGCGTTGAGGAGTGGGGAGAGCTCATCCTGGTAACCCCCTTTTTTTGATGCCCCCCTGTAGGAGCTGCCGAAGGCTGCGATCTTTTGATCTTAAAAACCAAGATCAAAAGATCGCAGCCTTCGGCAGCTGCTACAAGGAGAAT